>NZ_JBPQTP010000069.1:0-36705 GCF_051386395.1 Micromonospora sp. URMC 106 | reverse complement strand
CCCCCGGCCCCAAGCCCCTTACCCAGGGCAGCCAGTCCCGAGGCATCCTCATCGCCCTCTGGGCGTTCGTGGTGATCCCCTTCCTGGCCCTCGTCGCCGCCGTCCCGGTCGCCTGGGGCGGCTGGTTGAGCTGGACCGACGTGGTCGTGGCCGGGATCTGGTACGTCATCTCGGGCCTGGGCATCACCGTCGGCTACCACCGGTACTTCACCCACGGCTCGTTCAAGGCGAAGCGCTGGCTGCGGGTGGCGCTGGCGGTCTCGGGCTCGCTGGCGGTCCAGGGCGAGATCATCCAGTGGGTGGCCGACCACCGGCGTCACCACGCCTTCTCCGACCTGGAGGGCGACCCGCACTCGCCGTGGCGGTTCGGGGAGAGCGTCCGCGGCCTGGCCAAGGGCCTGTTCCACGCCCACGTCGGCTGGCTCTTCGGCCGGGAGCTGTCCAACCGGAAGCGGTTCGCCCCGGACCTGCTCGCCGACCGGGACATCAACCGGGTGGACCGGCTCTTCCCGCTGCTGGTGACCGTCTCGGTGCTGGGGCCGGCGCTGATGGGCGGCCTGCTCACCTGGTCGTGGCAGGGCGCGCTGACCGCGCTCTTCTGGGGCGGGCTGGTCCGCATCGCGCTGCTGCACCACGTGACCTGGTCGATCAACTCGGTGTGCCACGTCTACGGCGAGCGGCCGTTCGCGATGCGCCAGGGCGACCGGGCGTCGAACTTCTGGCCGCTGGCGATCCTGTCGCTGGGCGAGAGCTGGCACAACCTGCACCACGCCGACCCGACCTGCGCCCGGCACGGCGTGCTGCGCGGCCAGGTGGACATCTCGGCCCGGGTGATCTGGCTGTTCGAGAAGATCGGTGCGGCCCGGGACGTGCGCTGGCCGAAGCCCGAGCGCATCGCGGCGAAGCTCGTCAGGCCGGTCACCGAGCCGTAAACCGGGCGGTGGCGCCGGAGGCTACCTGGCAGTATGGCCGGGTGACCGAGCACAGCGGGGGCGACGGCGGACGGCCCGGCGCCACGGGAGCCGGGTCCGGCGGCGACACGGTCGGACGGCGCGGCGGCGCCACCCGACCGGCCGCCGGTGAGGCGACCGCATGAGCCGGCACACCGACCGCACCATCCCACGACAGGGCGTCACCGAGCGCCAGCGGAGTGACGACATGGCGGATGTCCCTGGCAGCGACGGCAGCACCGGCCGGCGGCGGGCGGTCGCCGCCGGCAAACCCTCTTCGCGGGTACGCATGTCGGCGGCCCAGCGGCGCGAGCAACTGATCTCGATCGCCCGGCAGATCTTCTCCGAGCGTGGTTTCGACGCCACCTCCATCGAGGAGGTGGCGGCCCGCGCGAAGGTGTCCAAGCCGGTGGTCTACGAGCACTTCGGCGGCAAGGAGGGGCTCTACGCGGTGGTGGTGGACCGGGAGGTCCGGGCCCTGCTGGACCGGATCACCACGGCTCTGACGGCCGGCCACCCGCGCGAGTTGCTGGAGCAGGCGGCGATGGCCCTGCTGACCTACATCGAGGAGGAGACCGACGGTTTCCGGGTGCTGGTGCGCGAGTCCCCGGTGCTGTCGGCGACGGGGAACTTCAGCAGCGTGATGAACGACGTGGCGCACCAGGTGGAGCACATCCTGGGCGCCGAGTTCTCCAGTCGCGGGTACGACCCGAAGTTGGCCGAGCTCTACTCGCAGGCGCTGGTGGGCATGGTGGCGCTGACGGGCCGCTGGTGGCTGGAGGTGCGCAAGCCGCGCAAGGAGACGGTGGGGGCGCACCTGGTCAACCTGGCCTGGAACGGGCTGTCGCACCTGGAGGCCAAGCCGGGCCTGATCACGGCCCGGGACCGTTGAGCGCTGCGGCCGGTCAGCGGCCGTGCGCCTCGGAGACGGGGTGGTGGCGGTGGCGCCGCTCCTCCTCGGCGTGCTCGTCGGTGCCGACCTTGTCGTACAGGCCGGTGCCGAGCAGGAGCAGCCCGAAGAGCATCGACACGATCACCGTGGACATCGAGAAGTTGAGGAAGTTGGCCTCGGTCTGGAGCACGGACATCATGAGGACGCTGGTCACCAGGAAGACGACCCCGGCGGTCAGGTTCATGTAGTGGCCGAGGTTGCCGCGCCGTGAGGCGCCGATGATCAGCACGATCCCGAAGACCACCGAGGCCAGCGAGAACGCCAGGTTGGTGCGGAGCCCGAGGACCCAGTTGTCGCCGCGGTCGAAGAGCGGGTCGCCGAACGTCTGGGCGACACCCCAGACGCCGAAGACCAGGATGTAGAGGCCCACCAACCCGGCGAGGACCCGGTAGATCGGCCGCGCCGGATGGTTCACGGGAAAGTGCGGCATGTTCCCTCCGCCCGAGTAGGACATTCGCCCCGATTGTCCCCCGGACACGAGTCAGCCGTCCGTCAAACCGCCCAGCCGGCTACGGACCCGCTCAGACAAAAGATCCCGCCCTTCCGGCCGGCGAGGGCCCGGATGGAGCGGGATCACGACAGGTTCTCGCCGGAGCCCGACCTGCGCAGGGATCGAGCCTGACCGCCCGGAGCGGGTCGGGCTCCGGCGAGAACCGACAACCACTCAGAGCACGAGCCGGGCCTTCTGCCAGGCTTCCTTCTCCTCGTCGGTGCCGACCTTGCCGTACATGCCGACCATCAGCAGCACCAGGCTGACCACCATCAGCGCGATGACGGTGAAGATGCTGAAGTTGAAGATGTTGGCCTCGGTCTGGATGAAGGCGAGACCCGCGAGGCTGAGCACCATGATGGCGTACGCCAGCCACTGGTTGATCATGACGTCGATGTTGCGGCCGATCGCGGTGCCCGCCAGCACCGCGGCGCCCAGCAGGGCGCTGAGCAGCGAGAAGCCGAGGTTCGTGCCCTGCCCCAGGACCTGGGTGTCATCCTGGGCGAGGACCTCGTTCCCGGCGCTCGCGATGATGCCGAGCACGCCGAAGGCCACCAGGTACAGACCGGTCAGCCCGCCGATCGCCCGGTAGACCGGCCGCGCGGGGTGGTTGACGGGGGTGTGGGCCATGTCTGAGTCTCCAACGCCGTTCGGGTGAGGGGTCGCGGACGATTGTCCCGCACGTCGCGGTGTGACGCCGCACACGGGGGGCCTCCCGCGTGCGGCGTAGCGCCGAGTTGGAGCGGGGCTACGCGGCGCGGGGGCGGACCGGGCTCGCTCAGATCGCCGGGATCTCGTCCGCCAGGGCCAGCCAGGACTCCTCGGTCCGTTCCCGTTCGGCCCGCAGCTCTTTGAGTTGCGCGTCGAGTTCGGCGACCTTGCCGTAGTCCGTGGCGTGCGCGGCGAGCTGGTCGAGCAGGGTGGCCTCCTTCTGCTCCAGCTTGGCGACCTGCCGTTCCAGCCGGGCCAGTTCCTTGCGCGCCTGCCGCGCCTCGGCGGCCGACATGCCGGTCGCGGCGGGCGTGTCGGCGCTGGCGGCGGGGGCGGCCTCGGCCGGGGCCGGTCCGGGCCGGCCGGCGGCCCGGGCGAGGTACTCGTCGACGCCGCCGGGCAGGTGCACCAGCCGCCCGTCACCGAACATCCCGTACGCGGTGTCGGTGACCCGCTCGATGAGGTAGCGGTCGTGGCTGGCCACGATGACGGTGCCGGGCCAGGAGTCGAGCAGGTCCTCCAGCGCGGCGAGGGTGTCGGTGTCGAGGTCGTTGGTGGGCTCGTCGAACAGCAGCACGTTCGGCTCCCCGGCGAGCAGCCGGAGCATCTGCAACCGGCGGCGCTCACCGCCGGAGAGGTCGCTGACGGGCGTCCAGAGCCGCCGGTCGTCGAAGCCGAAGACCTCGGCGAGCTGGGCGGCCGAGACCTCCCGGTCGCCGAGCTGCACGCGCCGGGCGACCTCCTCGACCGCTTCCAGCACCCGCAGGTGGCCGGGCAGCTCGGCCAGCTCCTGCGAGAGGAAGGCCGGCCGGACGGTCGAGCCGGTGGCGAAGCGCCCGCCGTCGGGGCGGGTGACGCCGGCCAGCATGCGCAGCAGCGTGGTCTTGCCGGCCCCGTTGCGGCCGAGTACGGCGATCCGGTCGCCGGGGCCGACCTGCCAGGTGACGTCCTGCAGGATCTCCTTCGGGCCGGCGTGCAGGGTGACGTGTTCCAGGTCGTACACCTGCTTGCCGAGCCGGGCCGTGGCGAGCCGTTGCAGCGACATGGTGTCGCGCGGCGGCGGGACGTCGGCGATCAGCGCGTTGGCCGCGTCGATGCGGAACCGCGGCTTGGAGGTGCGGGCGGGCGGGCCGCGGCGCAGCCAGGCGATCTCCTTGCGGAGCAGGTTCTGCCGGCGGGCCTCGGTGGCGGCGGCGACCCGCTCGCGTTCGGCGCGGGCGAGGGTCCAGGCGGCGAAGCCGCCCTCGTACGCCCGGACGGTCTGGTCGGCGACCTCCCAGGTGGTGGTGCAGACGGCGTCCAGGAACCACCGGTCGTGGGTGACCACGACCAGCGCGCCCTTGCGGCCGACCAGGTACTTGGCCAGCCAGTCGACGCCGCCGACGTCGAGGTGGTTGGTGGGCTCGTCGAGGATCAGCAGGTCGGACTCGCGGACCAGCAGCGCGGCGAGCGCGACCCGCCGCCGCTCGCCGCCGGACATCGGGCCGACGGGCTGGTCGAGGCCGAGGTGGGGCATGCCGAGGCCGTCGAGGATGGCGCGGACGCCGGCGTCGCCGGCCCACTCGTGCTCGGCGCCCATGCTCTCGCGCAGCCAGGCGGTGCCGAGCACCACGTCGCGGACGGTGGCGTCGGGGGCGAGCGTGAGGCTCTGCGGCAGCCAGGCGACCCGCAGGTCGCGGCGGTGGGTGACCCGCCCGTCGTCCGGCTCCTCCTGCTTGGTGAGCAGCCGCAGCAGGGTGGACTTCCCGGCGCCGTTGAGGCCGACCACGCCGATCCGGTCGGCGTCGTCCAGGCCGAGCGAGACGTCGGTGAGCAGTGGCCCGGCGGCGCCGTAGCCCTTGGACACCCGGTCCAGGTTGACGATGTTGGCCACGACCTCACCTCCCATGATCAAGGCGTCCCGGTGCCGGTCGGCACCTGGGACGCCTGAGCCCTCCAGGGTACGCGGGTGCCGCGGCCCCGCCCGGCCGGAGCCGGGCGCACTGCGGTTCAACCGGCGGGGCGGCCGGCTTGTTCCAGGTCAGCGGGCCGGGGGCCGGCCACGCACGGGGGCGACGGCGTCCGGCGGACCCGGGGCCTCCCGGCTCGGCGGGCCGAGGGCCTCCGGTGGCGCGCGGACGGCTCGTCCGGTCAGATGATCCGCGCGCCGGCGACCGGGCCGTGGGCGGTCCGCGCCTCGCGGCACACCCCGGCGGTCTCCAGATCGGCGGCGATCCGCTCGGCGTGTGCGGCGTCGAGCGCGAGGAAGACGCAGGTCGGCCCCGACCCGGAGACGATGCCGGCGAGCGCGCCGGCCGCCTCGCCGGCCTTCAGCGTCGCCGCCAGCGACGGGCGCATGGCCAGGGCGGCGGCCTGGAGGTCGTTGCCGAGGGTCGCGGCGAGCACCCGCGGATCCCGCTGGCGCAGCGCGGCGAGCAGCGCGTCGGTGCTGCCCAGCGGCTCGCCGGCGGCGCCGGCGTCGCGGAGCCGGTCCAGTTCCCGGTAGGCGGCGGGGGTGGACAGGCCGCCGTCGGCGACGGCCACCACCCAGTGCCAGGAGGTGGGCCGGGCCAGCACCGGGCTGACCGCCTCCCCCCGGCCGGTGCCGAGCGCCGTGCCGCCGTGGATCAGGAACGGCACGTCGGAGCCCAGGTCGGCGGCGATCCCGGCCAGCTCGTCGCGGGACAGCCCGGTGCCCCACAGCGCGTCGCAGGCGACCAGCGCGGCGGCGGCGTCGGCGCTGCCCCCGGCCAGGCCGCCCGCCAGCGGGATCTGCTTGCGCAGGTGCAGCCGGGCGTGCGGCGCCACCCCCGCGTGGCCGGCGAGGGCGTGGGCCGCCCGGATGGCCAGGTTGGAGTCGTCCAGGGCCAGTTCGCCGGCGCCCTCGCCCTCCATGGTCAGGGTGAGCGTGTCGCCCCGGCGGGCCGTCAGCTCGTCGTAGATGGAGATCGCGTGGTAGACGGTGTTCAGCTCGTGGTAGCCGTCGCGGCGCAGCGGCCCCACCCCGAGGTGCAGGTTGACCTTGGCGGGCACCCGGACGCGCACCGGTCCGCTGGCTCCGCGCCGCCGCTGCTCGTCCTCGTCGTCCGGTCCCCAGGCCTCGGTCACCGGGCGATGTCCCGCGGGCGCAGGCGGATGTCGAACGGCTTCTCCACGATCAGCTCCTCGGCGGAGTCGGCGGCCGGCTCGCGGCGGCCGTCGACCAGGTCGTACGCGTACACGTGCGGGTGGCCCTCGGCGGGCCCGGCGTCAGCCTACTGCGCGGCGGGCGCGGCGGCCGGGGCCGACGCGGCGATGGCGGCGAACTGCTCGACGGAGAGTGACTCCCCCCGCGCGCCGGGGTCGACGCCGGCGGCGGTGAGGGCGGCGGCGGCCCGGTCCGCGCCGCCGGCCCACCCGGCCAGCGCGGCGCGCAGGGTCTTGCGGCGCTGCGCGAACGCCGCGTCCACCACGGCGAAGACCCGTTCCCGGGGTACGTCGTCGCGGGGCGGCTCGCGGCGGGTGAAGGCGACCAGTCCCGAGTCGACGTTGGGCACCGGCCAGAACACGTTCGGCGGGACCTTGCCGGCGGCGCGGGCGCGGGAGTACCAGGCGAGCTTGACCGAGGGGACGCCGTACACCTTGGAGCCGGGACCGGCGACGAGCCGGTCGGCGACCTCCTTCTGCACCATCACCAGGCCGTGCCGGAGGCTGGGCAGCACGGCGAGCAGGTGCAGCACCACCGGCACGGCCACGTTGTAGGGCAGGTTCGCCACGAGCGCGGTCGGCGCCGGGTCGGCCAGGTCGGCGGCGCGCACGCGCAGCGCGTCGGCGTGGTGCACGGTGAGCCGGGCGGCGTCCGGGCCGGCGTGCCGGGCGGCGGTCTCCGGCAGCGCGCCGGCCAGCGCCGGGTCGATCTCCACGGCGTGCACGTGGGCGGCGACCGGGAGCAGGGCCAGGGTGAGCGAGCCGAGGCCCGGGCCGACCTCCAGCGCGACGTCGTCCGGGGCCAGCCCGGCGGCGGTGACGATGCGCCGCACCGTGTTCGGGTCGTGCACGAAGTTCTGGCCGAGCCTCTTGGTGGGGGCGACGCCCAGCCGGGCGGCCAGTTCCCGGATCTCCGCCGGGCCGAGGAGACCGGTCACGGCACCAGAGCCTACGGCCAACGGGTCAGGTCCGGCGGGTCAGGTCCGGAAGAACCTCGGCTCTCCACCAACCTGGTGGTGCCGCCGATCGTGTGTAAGTCCGGAAAGGAGGCGCTGATGGATGCCTTCGAAGGGTTGTCGGAGTTCGTGCGGAGCCACACTCCGGCCCTGTCGCGGCTGGCCTATCTGCTGACCGGCAACCACCCCGACGCCCAGGACCTGTTGCAGTCGGCGCTGACCAAGACAGCGGTGCGCTGGCACCGGGTCGCCGGCTACGACGACCCGGTGGCATACGTGCGGCGGGTGATGGTGAACGAGGCCACCAGCCGGTGGCGGCGGTGGCGGCGGCTGAGAATCGACCCGGTCGTGAAAGTTCCGGAGCGGACCCGGCCGGACGACGCCACCCACGCGGTCGGCCGGGTGGTGCTGTGGGAGGCACTGGGCCGGCTGACCAACCGTCAGCGGGCGCTGCTGGTGCTGCGGTTCTACGAGGACCGTTCGGTGCAGGAGACCGCCGACCTGCTCGGCTGCTCGGTCGGCACCGTCAAGAGTCAAACCCACCACGCGCTGGCCCGGCTGCGGGCCGTCGCGCCCGAGCTCGCCGAACTGGAGGTCGTGGCATGAACGATCTGCGGGAATTGTTCCACACGAAGGCCGCCGAGGTGCCGCACTACGACGTCGGCGGACATGTATTGCGCGCGGCCCGCCGGCGGCGGCGGGTGATGCGGGTCGCACCGGTGGCGGCGCTGACGGGGGTGTTGGCCGTGGTCGCTGTCGTCGTGGCAACCACCCCGTCCGGCGGCGACATGCCGATCGTCGCCGCCGACCGTCCCCCGGTGGCCGTTTCCCTGCCGTGGCTGCCTGGCATCGTCGGCAAGGACGGCGGCCAGGTCGAGCCACTGCCGACCGACCGGCCCGTCGGCACCGGCTCGGTCCTGTACGCCCGGTGCGCCACGCCCTGCGGTCCCCGGCTCGTCACCGAGGACGGCCGTGAGTACCAGCTTCCCGGGCTGGAGACGGAACCGCAGACACCGCGGGTACCGACGCTGTCACCGGACGGGCGATGGCTGTCGTACCCCGATGCCAGCGGCCGGTACGTCCTGCGTGACCTCACGGACGTCCAGACGGTGTCGACGGGAGCCCGGCGGGTGATGGGCTGGTCCGCGGACAGCCGCTGGGCGGCCCTCGCTGACGCCAGCGACCAAGCTGTCACCACGCTGCTGGCGCCAGCGGAAGGGCGTGAGGTGGCGGTGACGCTGCCCGCCGACGAGAAGCGACCCCTGGCCGGGTTGACCGACGATGGCGTGGCGGTGTTCGGGACCACCGAGGCGCGTGCGGACGACGCACCGGTCGAGCTGCGGGTGATCGAGGCCGCCGGCGCCACCCGTACCGTCCGGGTCGACACGTCCGACCTGCTCGGGCCGAACAAGGAGCTGTCGGGCTTTCCGGTGCTCGCCGCCGACGGAGCCACCGTGTTGTTCCAGGTGATGCGTTGGCGGAACGGGCTCGCGTCACCGGGGGACGTGGTCAGCGTCGACCTCGCCGACGGCTCGGTTCAGGCCCGGTTCAGGTTGCCCGTTGGGGACGCGGATGTCCGGCCGGGACAGGCTTCCGGCGGCCACGAGACCGGCCCGAGCGGGGGCCAGCATCGGCAGCTCGTCTCGGCGCTCGCCGACGGGGCGGTGCTGGTGCACTGGCAGGGTGCCAGGCCACATGCGGTGGAGGTGCTCGATCTGCGCACCGGCGATCGCCAGGCAATCACTCGCGTCGCCGACGGCGTCGTCTGGTTGCGGGTGCGGGGCCAGGCCCACTGACCGAGAGGGGGTGCGTGCCACCGTCGCGGCACGCACCCCTCTGGTCAGGAACCGCCGGTCGAGGACGAGGGCTGCCAGGGGCCGAAGACGCGGTCGCCGGTGGCGGAGATGGCGGCGCAGAGCTCGTCCAGGTCCGCACCGGTGGTCTCGGCCAGCGACCGGACGGTCAGCGGGATCAGGTACGACGCGTTGGGCCGGCCGCGGTGCGGCATCGGGGTCAGGTAGGGCGCGTCGGTCTCCACGAGGACCTGTTCGACCGGGGTCACGGCGGCGGCCTCGCGCAGCGCGCCGGCGCTGCCGAAGGTGACCGTGCCGGCGAAGCTGAGCAGGTAGCCCCGGCGGACGCACTCGGCGGCGAAGTCGGCGTCGCCGGAGAAGCAGTGCAGCACCACGGTGTCGGGCGCGCCCTCGTCGTCGAGGATCCGCAGCACGTCGGCGTGCGCGTCCCGGTCGTGGATGACCAGCGCCTTGCCGTACCGCTTGGCGATGGCGATGTGGGCGCGGAAGCTCTCCTCCTGCACGGCGCGTCCCTCCTCCCCGGTGCGGAAGAAGTCCATCCCCGTCTCGCCGATCCCGCGTACCCGGTCGCGGGCGGCGAGCGCCTCGATCTCGCGCAGCGCCTCGTCGAGGTCGGCCAGGCGGGGCGCCTCGTTCGGGTGCAGCGCCACGGTGGCCACCACCGCCGGGTGGGCGTCGGCGACGTCCGCGCCCCACCGCGACGACGCCACGTCCACCCCGACCTGGACCAGCCGGTCGACGCCCACCGAGGCGGCGACGGCGACGGCCGCGGCGACCGGGTCCTCGGCGGGGCCGCCGGGGACGCCGGCCTCGCTGACGGTGATGTCGAGGTGGGTGTGGCTGTCCAGCACGGGGCGGGGCAGCGGCTCGGGGGCGGGCGGGAACTCGCCGGCCCGGCGGGCGGCGCGCTGCTTGCGGGTTTCGGTGGTCTCGCTCATCGCAGGTCAGCATCACACACCGCCGGCGGTCGGCGTCGCGGGGACGCCACCGGCCGTTCACCGGTGCGGCACATGTCGCGCCTAGCGTCACCGGCGTGACCGTCACCCCTCAGACCAGCGGAAACGGCTCGCGCGTGACGTACGGGGGCGCCGTGTACCCGGCGGAGGAGATCGCCCGGGGCGCCGCGTACGAGTTGTCCAGCGCCGACGAGGCACCCGGCTTCGAGTGGGCCCGGCCCGGCACGGCCCGGCCGTGGCGCAGATTCGTGCACGTCACGGAGGTCACCGACGTCCACCCGGTGCCGGAGCCGGCCGAGGAGCCGGAGGCGCCGCTGCTGGTGCCGCTGCACCGGGAGCGGGGCTGGTCGTACGTGCAGCAGCTCAGCCAGCAGCCGGCGGCGGCCGGTGACCCAACCCTGGCGGCGGTGCGCGCCTCGGCGGTGATCCGGCGGGGCACCCGGATGGTGAAGGTGCTCTCCGCCCGACAGCTCGCCGGCCACGTGCGGGGGTGGCTGCCGCACGGCTTCTGCTTCCGCGAGCACGACGTGGCGCACCTGCGTACGCCGTCGGCGACGACGGTGCTGCGCACCGACGGCGCGGACGCCCGCGACGGCGCGGACGTGACGTACGCGCTGCGCTGGCGCGCCGCCGACCCGGACGACTACGACGTGCCGGTCGGCGAGGCGCACCGGGGCCTGACGGCGCTGGCGCCCCGGGACCGGCTGGGCGCGGCGGTGCTCGGCACGGGGTTCGTGCCGAGCGACGGTCAGCTCGTCCCGGAGTTCGTCACGCGGGACTTCGCGGACCTGCCGATGCCGGCGAACGCCACCCTGCTCGCCTACCCGGCCGACGGCGTGGAGGTGGTGCTCTACAGCTATCAGGCCGAGCAGCGCGGCTGGCTGCGGATGGTCGGCCCGCAGTGGCGGCACCTGCTGGCGGCGGTGCCGGGCCTCTCCCCGGACCAGGAGTACGTGCCGACGGGCGAGGCGCCCCGCTCCACCCGGCTGGTGGGCGGCTACGCCGGCGGCGAGTACGAGGCGGTGGCGGACCTGCCCGGCGGGTTCCGGGTGCTGGCGATGACCCGCGCCGCCCGGTACCCGGTGGAGTGGGCGGCCCGGCGGCTGCGGCTGGCCGACTGGCGGAGCGTGTCCTGCCTGGTGCTGCGGGAGGAGGCCGGCTGGCTGCGGCTGCGCCTGCGCCGGCCCGACCCGGACGCGGTGGCGGAGACCGGGGCGCAGTGCCAGGAGCGGGGCGTCTACGAGGCGTGGGCGCCGGCCGCCGAGGTCACCGACGATCGGGTGGCGGACCTGCCGTACCGGCTCTGAGGGGCCCCGCGCGCCCGCCGGGGCCCGCGCGGTCGCCGGCGGGCATAACGGCAGGCCGGGTGGGAAAGCGCCGCGTCCGACAGTCACGTGACCAGGAGACGCGCATGCCTTTCATCACCGTGGGGACGGAGAACTCCGCCCCCATCGACCTGTACTACGAGGACCACGGCTCCGGTCAGCCGATCGTGCTGATCCACGGCTTCCCGTTCAACGGGGCGACGTGGGAGAAGCAGACCGGGCCGCTGCTGGCCGCCGGATACCGGACGATCACGTACGACCGGCGGGGTTTCGGCAATTCCGCCCAGCCCGCGTTCGGGTACGACTACGACACGTTCGCGGCCGACCTGGACGTGTTGATGACCGAGCTGGACCTGCGGAACGCGATCCTGGTCGGTCACTCGATGGGCACCGGCGAGGTGACCCGCTACCTGGGCGTGTACGGCTCGCAGCGGGTGGACCGGGCGGTGCTGCTGGCCCCGCTCGCGCCGTTCCTGCTGAAGACGTCGGACAACCCGGAGGGGGTCGAGAAGAGCCTCTTCCAGGGCTTCCAGCAGGCGATCGTCGAGGACCGCTTCGCCTACCTGACCAGCTTCTGCGAGGCGTTCTTCAACTACCAGGAGAACCGGGGCAAGCTGGTCAGCGAGGAGGCGTTCCGGGCGCACTGGGAGATCGGCGCGCGCGCCTCGGCGAAGGGCACCCACGACTGCGTGGACGCCTGGCAGACCGACTTCCGGGGGGACGTGTCGCGGATCGACGTGCCGGTGCTGATCGTGCAGGGCGACAAGGACGCGGTGCTGCCGT
This sequence comes from Micromonospora sp. URMC 106, assembly GCF_051386395.1. NCBI lineage: Bacteria > Bacillati > Actinomycetota > Actinomycetes > Micromonosporales > Micromonosporaceae > Micromonospora > Micromonospora sp. URMC 106. The sequence continues at coordinate 24,603 of NZ_JBPQTP010000069.1, read as the reverse complement.
ACCCGAAGACCGGGCAGCGGCTGCAACCGATGCTGCCGGGCAGCCAGCTGGTCACCCTGAAGGGGGCACCGCACGGCACGCCCTGGACGAACGCGCCGGAGGTGAACCGCGCGATCATGGACTTCATCGGCGCACCGGCGATGGCGCGGGCCTGACGGCTGGCGGCCGGGCCCGGTCGACGCTGCCGGCCCGGCCGGCGGTACGGACGACGACGGGCGCGACCCCGAGGGGGTCGCGCCCGTCGGCACGGGTGACTCAGCCGGCCAGGCGGGCCAGCTCCTCGTCGACGATCGACGGGTCGAGCTTGCGGAAGACGGGCTTCGGCGCGGCCAACTCCCGGCCCACCTCCAGCGGCACGGATTCCCAGCGCGCGCCGACCGAGTAGTCGCCGGTCAGCACCGGGTACGCGGGCCCGCCGTCGAGGTCGGCGACCTCCTCGATGACCGGCATCGGGGCGTGCACGCCGGTGCCGCCGAGCAGCTCGTGGACCTTCTGCGCGGAGTGCGGCAGGAACGGGGTGAGCAGCGTGTTGGCGTCGCTGACCACCTGGAGGGCGACGTGCAGGATGGTGCCCATCCGGGGCTTGTCGGCCTCGCCCTTGAGCTTCCACGGGGCCTGCTCCGAGAGGTACCTGTTGGCCTCGGCGACGACCCGCATCGCCTCGCCGATGGCCTGCTTCTGCCGGTGCCGGGCGATCAGGTCGCCGACCGTGGCGAAGCCGGCCCGGGCGACGGCGAGCAGGGCCTCGTCGGCCTCGGTGAGCCCGGCGGGATCGACCGGCGGGATCGCGCCGAAGTTCTTCGCCGCCATGGAGATGGACCGGTTGACCAGGTTGCCCCAGCCGGCGACCAGCTCGTCGTTGTTGCGGCGGAGGAACTCGGCCCAGGTGAAGTCGGTGTCGTTGCTCTCCGGGCCGGCGGCGGCGATGAAGTAGCGCAGCGCGTCGGCGTCGTAGCGCTCCAGGAAGTCCCGGACGTAGATGACGACCCGCCGGGAGGAGGAGAACTTGCGCCCCTCCATGGTCAGGTACTCGCTGGAGACCACCTCGGTGGGCAGGTTGAGCCGGCCCAGCCCGCCCGGCTCGCCGTCGCGGTCGCCCTCGCCGGAGTAGCCGGAGAGCAGCGCCGGCCAGATCACCGAGTGGAAGACGATGTTGTCCTTGCCCATGAAGTAGTAGGCGCGGGCATCCTTCCCCTCGGCGTCGGCGGACCACCACTTCCGCCAGGCCTCCGGGTCGCCGGAGCGGCGGGCCCACTCGATCGAGGCGGAGAGGTAGCCGATCACCGCGTCGAACCAGACGTAGATCCGCTTGTCGGGGCGGTCCCGCCAGCCGTCGAGCGGGATCGGCACGCCCCACTCCAGGTCGCGGGTGATGGCCCGCGGCTGGAGGTCGTCGAGGAGGTTCCGCGAGAAGCGCAGCACGTTCGGCCGCCACCCCTCCCGGGTGTCCAGCCACTGCCGCAGCACGTCGGCCAGGGCGGGCAGGTCCAGGAAGAAGTGCTCGGTCTCGACGAACTTCGGGGTCTCCCCGTTGATCCGCGACTTCGGGTCGATCAGGTCGATCGGGTCGAGCTGGTTGCCGCAGTTGTCGCACTGGTCGCCACGGGCGCTGTCGTAGCCGCAGATCGGGCAGGTGCCCTCGATGTAGCGGTCGGGCAGCGTCCGGCCGGTGGACGGGGAGATCGCCCCCATGGTGGTCTTCGGGACGATGTAGCCGTTGCGGTACATCCCCTCGAACAGCTCCTGCACCACGGCGTAGTGGTTGCGGGTGGTGGTGCGGGTGAACAGGTCGTAGGAGAGCCCGAGTCCGTGCAGGTCCTCGACGATCACCCGGTTGTAACGGTCGGCCAGCTCGCGCGGGGTGACCCCGTCCGCGTCCGCCTGCACCTGGATCGGGGTGCCGTGCTCGTCGGTGCCCGACACCATGAGCACGTCGTGACCGGCCATCCGCATGTACCGGCTGAAGACGTCGGAGGGAACGCCGAAACCGGAGACGTGGCCGATGTGGCGCGGGCCGTTGGCGTACGGCCAGGCAACCGCCGCGAGAACGTGACTCATGACCAGCAAGCCTAGTGACCCGCTTCCGAGGATCGCGAACCAATAGGGCCCGCGGGTCGGCGGTCCGGCCGAATCGGGTCGGCCGTTGGTCCGATTTGTCGCCGACACGCGGCCTGACCTGCCTGCCCGCGCACCGGTGGCGGGGTGCAATGAACGTCGTGACTGGCAGACGAGCGGCCCGGGACCACGACGACCGCGCCTCCGGCCCGGCGGGCGGCGGTGCGGCCGGCGCGTCGCGCGGCGCCCTCGCGCCGCATCCGCGGGCGGTCCCGGCCGCCGCGCCACCGGAACCACCGCCGGACCCGCCCGCCGAACCCGCCGAACCCGCCGTCGAGGTCGAGCCCACGACCGGGGCGCCGGTCGACGCCGTCCCGCGCCGGGTCCCGGTCCGGCAGCCCCAGCACCGGCCCCGCCGGGGACGTCGCCCCGACGGGGACGCGCCGGACGACGGGGGTACGCCGGACGGCGACGACGGGGCGTACTGGCCGCCGATCGAGCAGGTGCACTGGGACGGCACGCCGATCAGGGAGGAGCCGCCGCACGAGCGGCAGCGGACGCCCCGGGACGGCGGCCGGCGCCCCCGGCGCGCCCCGCACCCGCCCGACCCGCTGCCGGGGCTGGCCGCGCTGCTGGTGTTGAGCCTGGTCGCGGCCTTCTTCTCCTGGGTGAGCGCGGGACCGTTCTGGCTGGCGGTGGGGCACGCCACGCGGGGCACGGTGGTGATCGTCGACTGCGACGGGGGCGGGCTCACCCAACGCTGCCGGGGCAACTTCCTCGCCGCCGACGAGCCGTGGATCGCGCACGGCGTACGGGTCAGCGGGGTGGCCGCGGAGCGGACCGCGACCGGCGCGTCGCTGCCGGCCCGGATGACCGGCCCGGACGGCGGCACCGCGTACGCGGACACCGGCGCGGCCGGGCACCTGCGCTGGCTGCTCGGCCTGCTGGTGGTGTCGGGCTGCTGCGCCGGGATCGCCCGGTGGACCGGGTCCACCCGGATCGCCGACCCCCGGAAGCGACGTTGGGCGGTGACGGGCGCGGTGGCCGGCCCGCTGGCGATCACCCTCGGCTTCCTCGTCGCCGCCTGGTGAGCCGCCCCGCCGGCAGGGGTTGCGCCGTCCTGGCCGGGCCGGCGCGGCGCCCGGCCGGACGCGACAGCGGGACGACAGCGGGACGACAGGACCGATCAATACGGTCGTCGACATGAGCATCTCCAAGACCATCCGTCGCCTCGCCCTCGGCGCGGCCACCACGTCGATGGCCGTCGGCGGCCTCGTCGGCACCGCCAGCCCGGCCTCCGCCGGGGTCCACCAACCGCCGGCCGGCTGCTTCGCCGAGATGGGCTGGTACTACGGCATCGCCCGGTGCAACTACGGCATGCCCGCGTTCCAGGTGCTGGTGCGGTGCAACGACGGCACCTACCGGACGGGGCCGTGGCTGCAGCCGGGCCCGACCTGGTCGCAGGCCAACTGCAACCACCCGCTGTGGGTCACCGACGTGTGGGTCAACCTGGCCGACTGACGGCGCCGCGGGCCGCCGCGGCGGCCCGGAGTCCCCTTCGGGCCGCCGCGGGCGTCGACGTCCCGCTAGGCGTGCACGACGCCGTAGACCTCGCGGCGGCGCAGGCCGTACTCCGTGGCGACCTCGGTGATCGCGTCCCGCCGGGACAGGCCGGCGGCCTCGCGGGCGGCGACGGCGGCCCGCAGCGTGTCGTCGTCGGGCCGTTCCGGGGCCGACTCGGGCGCGCCCGCCACCACCAGCGTGATCTCGCCGCGCGGCTCCCGCTCGGCGGCCCAGTCGGCCAGCTCGCCGAGCGGGCGGCGGACGATCTCCTCGTACGTCTTGGTCAGCTCGCGGCACAGCGCCGCGGGCCGGTCGGCGCCGAACGCGGCGGCCAGGTCGGCGAGCGCCCCGCCGATGCGGTGCGGCGCCTCGAAGAAGACCAGCGTCCGCTCCTCGGCCGCGAGGGCCCGCAGCCGGGACCGGCGGGCGCCGGGGGTGCGCGGCAGGAATCCCTCGAAGCAGAACCGGTCGCAGGGCAGCCCGGACAGCGCCAGGGCGGTGGTGACCGCGCTCGGGCCGGGCGCGGCGGTGACCGGCACGCCGGCGTCCAGTGCGGCCCGGACCAGCCGGTAGCCCGGGTCGGAGACGCTGGGCATGCCGCCGTCGGTGACCAGGGCGACCACGTAGCCGGCGGTCAGCACGTCGGCCAGCTCGGGGGTGCGCCGCTCCTCGTTGCCCTCGAAGTAGGAGACGATGCGGCCGCCGACGGTGACGTCCAGGTCGCGGGCCAGGCGGGTGAGCCGGCGGGTGTCCTCGGCGGCCACCACGTCCGCGGCGGCGAGCACCTCGCGGAAGCGGGCCGAGGCGTCCGCCGGGTTGCCGAGCGGCGCGCCGAGGAGGATCAGGCGCCCGGTGTCGGACATTTCACCCACGAGAACAGCTCCTTCATAGACACAGGTGCCCGGTATCGGAGACGACGGGCGCCACCGGGCACCTCCGCAGCCTACGATCGCCGGGTGACGAGCGCGTCGACAGCACAGAGCGCGGACCAGGCGGAACCGGACGCCACGGCGGGGGGCCCACCGCAAGGGCCGTCCCCGGCTGCCGGCGGCGGCGTTCCCGGCGTCGTCCGGCGCCGGCTGGCGACCGTGGAGGCCCGGCTGGACGGGCGCTCCTGGCTGGCCACCGGCGTCATCGTCGCGATCGCGGCGATCCTGCGGTTCGTCGGCCTGAGCCACCCGCCGGGAAAGATCTTCGACGAGATCTACTACGCCCGCGAGGGCTGGGCCCTGGTCGACAAGGGCGTCGAGTGGAACTACAAGGACAACGGCCCCTCGTACGTGGTCCACCCGCCGCTGGGCAAGTGGCTGATCGGGCTCGGCGAGTGGGCCTTCGGCTACTCCGACACCGAGCACGGCATCTCCGTGCCGGGGCACCTGATGACCACCGCGCCGGAGTTCGGCTGGCGGTTCTCGGCGGCGGTCGTCGGCACCCTGTCGGTGCTGCTGCTGGTCCGCATCGGCCGGCGGATGTTCCGCTCGACCGCGCTCGGCTGCGCCGCCGGCCTGCTGCTCGCGCTGGACGGCTTCCACCTGGTGCTGTCCCGCACGGCGCTGCTCGACATCTTCCTGCTGTTCTTCGTGCTGGCCACGTTCGGCGCCCTGGTGCTCGACCGGGACGCCCGGCGGCGCCGGTGGGCCCGGGCGCTGGAGGCGGGCCTCGACCCGGGCCGGCCGGGGCGGGCCGGGCGACCGGCGGGCGGCTGGCGGGACTGGCCGTGGTGGCGGCTGGCCGCCGGGGTGCTGTTCGGCTGCGCCTGCGCGGTGAAGTGGAGCGCGCTCTACTTCCTGCCCGTCTTCGCGCTGCTGGTGATCTTCTGGGAGGTCGGGGTCCGCCGCGGCGCGGGCGCCCGCCGCCCGTGGCGGGACACGGCCCTCGACGAGCTGCCCTGGCTGGTGCTGGCCGGGGTGCTGATGGTGCTCACCTACGTCGCCACCTGGTCCGGCTGGCTGCTCGGCGACGACGGCTACTACCGCCTCGCGGAGCGGTACCCGAACGCCCCGCTGAGCGACACCCCCGTCCTCGGGGCACTGATCAACCTCATCGAGTACCACAGGGCGGCGTACGGCTTCCACACCGGCCTCGACGACCCGCACAAGTACCAGTCGTGGCCGTGGCAGTGGCTGCTGCTGGGCCGGCCGGTCGCCTTCTACTGGTCCGGCGAAGGGGCGTGCGGGGCGCCGAGCTGCGCCTCGGAGGTCCTCCTGCTCGGCACTCCCCTGCTCTGGTGGTCGTTCCTGCCCGCCCTGGTGGCGCTGGCCTGGCTCGGCGTGGCCCGGCGGGACTGGCGGGCCGGCACGATCCTGCTCGTCGTGGCGGCCGGTCTGCTGCCGTGGTTCTGGTTCGCGCTCGACGGCCGCACGATGTTCTCCTTCTACACCGCGCCGGCGCTGCCGTTCCTGGTGCTGGCGGTGGTCTACGTGCTCGGCGCGATCGTCACGCCGGCGGGACCGACCGGGGACGGCAGCCTCGCGCCGGTCGACGCCGGCCAGGACCGGCGGCTCGTGGGCGGGGTGGTCGCCGGGGCGTACGTCCTGCTGGTCGCGCTCTGCTTCGCGTACTTCTATCCGATCTTCGTCGGCAAGCTGCTCCCGTACGCCGAGTGGTCGGCGCGGATGTGGCTGGACGGCCGCTGGATCTGACCGGCCGCGCGCGATCCGCCGGCCGCCTCTCGGGGCCGTCCGGCGGCGGCGGGCAGAGCGAAACGGGCCCGCACGCGTGGCGTACGGGCCCGTCAACAGAGAAGCGCGCCCCGATCGCCTGCCACGGGGGAAGCGGGCGATTGGGGCGCGCACAGGAAGCTTAACCACCCCGTACCACCGGCACAACGGGGCGACTTCGGTCAGATTTCCGACCGAGGGGTCGCCGTACACCGGGATCACACCCGGTCGTTGACACTCCGTCATCCCGCGCGAACGGTACGAAACGGCGAAAGCCCTCCAAGCGGCTCTCCACGAGCCGGAACGAGGGCGCCCCGGCGGCTCCCGGGCGGCGTTTCTGACGCGCCGATCGTCGGCCCCTGGCGGTCCCGCCGCCGGGGTCCGATCGGCTCACGAAGTTCCGGACCGGCCTGGCGCTTCGTCGCCCGCGTCCGCTGTCAGCGGGATCATCCGGTTGTTCACATGCTGGAAATTCCCGCCCGGGGGGCATCCTTCACCCAGCGGGCGGTCGCGGCGATCAACTACGAGGTGGAGGAGCCCGTACCGGGCCGGGCGTGACCGGGCGTCAGGGATGTCTGGGCTGCCGGGGCAGCCAGCCGATGAACCGGTCCTGGAGGGAGACCCCGGAGACGGGCGGCAGGTCCCGGGCGGCGGCCGCGAGGCAGGAAGCCAGGTAGACGCTGAGCATCGCGGGGTCGACCTCGAACTCCGCCAGCAACCGGGCACGCTTGGCGGCGCACGGCCAGTCGGCGCCGCAGGTGCCGCAGGCCCACGTCGGCGCCAACGGCGCGTGTCCGTCCACGGGGGACGCCGGGTCTTCCGCAGCACCGGTCATCGCACTCCCTCTCCGGTTCCACGTGGCGGCCCGGCCCGGGCCGTGTCGACAATGGATGGCCGGTCGTCCCCCGGCGACGTCCCGTCAACGCCACGGAACGCTGCGGCGTTACGCCGCTGCGGTACGTTCACCAACCATGGCTGTCGCGACCCTCACCGTAGACCAGGTGCTGGCCTGGCGCTCCGGCCGGCACCTGCTGCACCGGCCGGCGGGCGTGGACCCCGTCGACGTGGTCGGCCGGCTGGTCGGCGTGCAGGCGCAGGTCCCCTCCGCCGCCGAGCAGGCCGTCGCCGCCCGACAGCCCGATCCCCGGCCCGGGGCCGTCGCGTCCGCGCTGGCGCAGCGGCGGCTGCTGCGCACCTGGGCGATGCGCGGCACCCTGCACGTGCTGCGCGTCGAGGACGCGCCCGCCTGCCTGTCCCTGCTGGCCGCCGGCCGGTTCTGGGAGAAGGGCTCGTGGCAGCGCGCCTTCGTGACCGTTGACCGGTTGGCGGCGATCGCCGACGCGGCCGTCGCCGCGCTGGACGGCCGGACGCTGACCCGGGAGCAGCTCACCACCGAGATCGTCGAGCGCACCGGCGACCCGACGGTCGCCGGGCACCTCGACTCGGGCTGGGGGGCGGTGCTCAAGCCGCTGGCCTGGCAGGGCCTGCTGGTGCAGGGGCCGCCCGAGGGCAACCGCGTCACCTTCACCCGGCCGGAGACGCTGCTGCCCGACTGGCCCGGGCTGCCCGCGCCGGAGGAGGCCGCGTCCCGGGTGGTGCCGGCGTGGCTGGGCGCGTACGGGCCGGCGGACGCGGAGACCTTCGACCAGTGGTTGAGCCGCGGCGGCTCGAAGCGGGCGGCGCTGCGCGCCTGGTTCGCCCGGCTCGTCGACGCGGGCGAGCTGGTGCCGGTGACCGTCGACGACCGGCCCGCGTACGCCCGGGCCGCCGACGTGGACGAGATCGCCGCCGCCCGCCCCGACGACGCCGTACGCCTGCTCCCCGCCTTCGACCAGTGGGTGCTCGGGCCCGGCACGAAGGACACCACGATCGTCCCCGCGGACCGGCGCGCCGCGGTCAGCCGGGCCGCCGGGTGGATCTCGCCGGTCGTGGTGCACCGGGGGCGGGTCGTGGGCACCTGGGAGGCCCGCGACGGCGAGCCGGCGGTGGACCTGTGGCCGGAGTCGCCGCCGGTGCCGGCCGACGCGCTCGACGCCGAGCGGACGCGCGTGCGGTCGTACCTCTCGGGGGGCGGCGATGCGTGACCTGCTGCCGCCGGCGGTGGCGGTGGCGGTGGCCGGGCCGGCGGACTGGACGGGCGAGCTGCTGCCGGCCGAGCGGGCGTGCCTGAGCGACCGGGCGGTCCAGAGCCGCCGCCGCGACTTCACCGCGGGGCGGGTGTGCGCCCGGCGGGCCATGGCGGCGCTCGGCGTGCCGCCGGTCGCGGTCCCGTCGGCCGCCGACCGGTCGCCGGTCTGGCCGGCGGGCGTGGTCGGCGCCATCACCCACACCCGCGACTACTGCGCGGCCGCCGCCGCGAGCAGCGCCGAGATCCGGTCGGTCGGCATCGACGCCGAGCGGCACAAGGAACTCAACGCGGGCGTACGCCGGCTGGTCTGCCTGCCCGAGGAGGAGGACCGCTGCGCCCGCCTGCCGGCGGGGACCTCCTGGCCGGCGGTGCTGTTCAGCGCGAAGGAGACGGTCTACAAGGTGTGGCACCCGGTCGTCGGCACCTGGCTGGACTTCCACGACGCGCTGGTGGAACTCGACCCCGACGCCGGCACGTTCACCGCCCGCATCACCCCGGCCCGGATCGACGCCGCCCCGGCGGCCCGCCCGCCGGCCCTGGTCACCGGCCGGTTCAGCGTGGACGACGCCCTGGTACGCACCGCCGCCGTGCTGCTGCCGGACTGACCCGCCGCCGGCCCCTCGCCCCTTCGACCCGGCACAGAATCCGTTCAGGGGACAGCGTCACGCCGCCGGACACGCGAAGATGTTCCGTTGTCCGCGCACGGTAGCGTCAGCCGCGTTTGCCGTCGTCGTCAGGTGCCTAGGAGTACGGTGAGTCACCCCCAGCCCCCATACGGGCCGCAGGATCCCAACCAACCGAGCCCGGAGCAGCAGCCGCAGCCGTACCCGACGGCACCGATGCCGCAGTTCCCCGCCGACCAGGGCGGCTACCCGCCCCAGCCGCCGGTCTCCGGCGGCCCGCAGCCCGCGGGCGACCCGTGGGCCCCGCTGCCGCCCGTGCCGCAGCAGCCGACCAACGACCCGTGGGCCGCGCCGCAGCCGCCGGTCTCGGGCGCCCCGCAGCCCCCCGTGTCGGGCGCGCCCGGCGAGCCGTGGGCCGCGCCGCACCAGCCCACCTCCGGGATGCCGCAGCCGCCGGTCTCGGGCACGCCGTACCCGCAGATGACGTCCGGGGCGCCCGGCTACCCGCTCGGCGCGCCGCAGCCGGTCGCGCCGCCGAACAACACGAAGAAGACCGTCCTGATCATCGCGATCGTGGCGGTCGTGCTGACCCTGCTCTGCTGCGTCGGCGGCATCGCCGCGGTCGTCGCCGGCGCCGACAAGGCGAAGGACGACATCGAGAAGGCCCTGCCCACCCCGGCGACCACCAACGCGGCGCCGGGCGGCGCGCCCGCCACCAGCTCCGCCCCGGGCAAGGACGACGAGACCTACAACATGAAGCCGGGCGACACGCTGGTGCTCAGCGACGACGACGGCACGGTCGAGGTCACCGTCACCCGCTTCACCACCGCCACCAAGGGCTGCCGGGAGTACGCCCCGGATCCCGACAAGGGCATGTACCTGATCGCCCACGTCACCGCCACGGTGACCAAGGGCAAGGGCTCGATCAACCCGTTCTACTTCGAGTGGGTGGCCGACGACGGCACCACGACCAACGGTCTGGCGAGCGCGCTCTCCGGCTGCGGCGACACCCTGAGCTCCGGCAACAACCTGCGCGAGGGCAGCAAGCGGGCGGGCACCGTGGTGTTCAACGTCCGCGACAAGAACGGCGCGCTGGAGTACAAGCACAAGTTCGAGAGCGCTGGCTCCTGGAAGCCGTAGTCCGCGCCTGGTGACGGGAGGCCGGTCCCTCGGGGCCGGCCTCCCGTGCTGTCACCGGCCCGTCCCCTCCCCGGGCCGGCGCCTGGTCACCGGCCCTGCTCCAGCAGGTCGGCGACCGTGATCAGCGGGGTCACCAGGGACGGCACCAGGGCGGGGTCCTCCAGCCGGCCGTGGCGGTAGGTGATGAGCTCGGCGCCGCGCACGCTCCAGGCCGGCACCGCCCCCGCCAGGTGCGCGCCGATCAGGGTCGGCCCGACCAGGGCCTGCTGGCCCGGGGCCGCCGCGCCCACCCGCCACTGACGGTCGAACTCCTCGTACCCGGTGGCGTACGTGTCGCTGCCGAACAGGGCGCGCCCCAGCTTCGAGAACAGGTGGCGCGGCGCGACCGCGAGCGGCGGGAACTGCCGCCGCAACCAGACCGAACAGACGACGTACGTGTGGGTCTGTGAGCTGGTGGTCTGGTTGCCGTCCGCGCCGGTCGAGGTGTGCGTCTCGGTGTACGCGTACTCGGCCACCCCGACCGGGCGGCCGCGCAGCGTCCCGGTCAACGCGAACCGCACGCCCCGGCGGCTGCGGCCCGGCACCCGGTCGGCCCAGGCGACCTGGGGACGCTCGACGTACGCCCAGCCGTGGTGGGCCGCCCACTGCCGCCACCGCTCCCGCCGCTCCCGTTCCCGCCGGTGGGCCGTCACGACCAGCGCGACGAGCCCCACCACGAGGAGGGCGGCGAGCGCCCCGCAGCCGCCCATCACGAGCACGGTCGTCACACGGTCCACGGGCGGCAGCGTAGTGACCGCCCGCACGCCCGCCGGCTCTCGGGAAGCGCTACGGGTTCCGCCGACGCCACGCCGTCCCTTCGTCACCCGGCGTCGCGGACGACCCCTGCCGACCACTGATCGCACCCCAGACGTCCACAAGGTCCGTTGATCCGCCACCGGGCGTGTTGTTCAGTTCCCAGCGGCACCGTCGACGACGACGAGGCTGAATCTCTGCTGAGCCGTAGGGGAGATCCACAGTGAACAGAACGAGGACGGTCCTGCGTCGGGTCGGCGCGACCGTGAGCGCGCTGCTGATGGTCGCCGGTGCCGCCGTCGTCGGGGCCACGCCGGCCTCCGCCGCGAACTACTACTACGAGCTGCCGTACCCGGCCGGCGAGGCCTACCGGGTCACGCAGGGACCGGAGGGCACGTACTCGCACGTCGGCCCGTACAACGAGTACGCCTGGGACTTCGGCCTGCCGGCGAACTACGAGGTCTCCGCCTCCCAGGCGGGCACCATCATCATGTCGAACTGGTCGCCGTACTGGCAGAACGGCATCGAGGTGATCATCCGGCACTCGAACGGCCAGTGCACCCACTACGCCCACCTGAACCGGGCGATCTACAACGCGGGCACCTGGGTCCCGCAGGGCCGGGTCATCGGCTGGTCGGGCAGCACCGGCGCGTCCTCCGGGCCGCACCTGCACTTCCAGGTCATCAACTGCAGCACCCGGGTGGGCATCCCCGCCACGCTCCAGGGCTGGACGCCGTACACCGGCACCTGGCCGGTCAGCGTCAACTACTACGCCTGACCGGTCCACCGAGGGTCCCCGCTCGCCGTGCCGACGGCGGGCGGGGGCGGGCGGGTCCACCGACCCGATCCGGCCCGCGGGTCAGGGTGGGGTGGTCGCGACCGACTCCGCGGCGCGCAGGCGGGCCACGGCACCGTCGAACAGGTCCCACCCGTCGCACTCGACGTGGTTGGGGTCGGTGGGTCGCCAGCCCCGGGCGAGCGCCTCGTCGAGCAGCGCCCGCACCGCGCCCGGCCGGTGCAGGTTCAGGTAGCCGTCAGCGGTCGCCACCCCGCCGGAGTGCAGGAGACCGTCGGGCACCATGCGCCCCGGTCCCCCCATGAAGACGATCTCCAGCCGGCCCGGTGCCGCGTCGCGGCGTACCGCGAGGCGTTCGCCGCAGCGCGGCATGCCGTCGTCGGCACGAGCGACGTGGTGGCGGTGGGAGACCGTCCAGCGGTACGTCGCCTCGCCGACGACCAGCACCCGTGCGCCCTTCCGACGTCCCACCTGGGCAGCGTACGTTCCCCGGGCGGGCCGGCCCGCCGGCGAATCTCACTCTGTGGAAGACGGGTGGCGGACGTACCGCGCGATCCACAGGCGAGGGATGACCTCGCTCTCCCCGGCCGGCACGAAGCCGAAAGACTCGTACAGGGCCCTCGCCGGCAGGTTCGCCCTGCCGGTGGCCACGATCGTCCGCCGGTGACCCGCCAGGGCGAGCACCTCCCGCACCAACGCCCTGCCCACCCCCTGCCGGTGCGACGCGGGATCGACGACGAGCCGGTCGATGTCCACCTCCGCGTGGTCCTCGCTCCTCGCGATCGCGCCGACCAGTCGTCGGCCGTCGTCGCAGGCGCCGAGCCATCGCAGCGGCGTTGCGCGCAGCTCATCGAGCGTCTCGTGCAGGGGCGGGATGCGGTCGTCACCGATGATCGACGCCTCCACCGCGTACGCGGCCCGCTGCAACGACAACAGCGTCCGCGCCAGCAGCTCGTCGCCGCCGGGCTCGATCTCCGCGATCTTCACCGGATGAGTGAAGCACGGCCCCGTCGACAGCGGGCTGGGCGTCCCCGGCCCGCGTGAGACCCGGCCGGGGTGAGCGCGGGCGAACAATGCCGGCGACACCGACCCGCTGCGGCGGCACACTGACCCGGTGCGCATCCGAGCGGTTCGTCAGACTGAGCTGTCCGTCCTGCGGGACATCGAACGCGCGGCCGGGGAGTGCTTCCGCGACGTCGGCATACCGGAGATAGCCGACGACGAACCCCTGCCGCCCGACGTCCTCGCCCGCTACCAGCAGGCGGGCCGGGCCTGGGTCGCCACCGACGCCACCGACGTGCCGGTCGGCTACCTCATCGCCGACGTCGTCGACGGCAACCTCCACGTCGAGCAGGTGTCGGTGCACCCGCGCAGCGCACGCCGCGGGGTGGGACGCCGACTGCTCGACCACCTCGCCGACCGGGCGACGGCCACCGGCGTACCGGCACTGACCCTCACGACGTTCGCTGACGTGCCGTGGAACGCCCCCTACTACGCGCGCTGCGGTTTCCTGACTCTCGACGACAGCGACCTCACGCCCGGTCTGCGGGCCGTCCGCGAACGTGAGGCCGCACACGGGCTGGACCGCTGGCCCCGCGTCTGCATGCGACGCGACCTGTGATCCTTCCGGACGCCCGATCGGTCACGATTCCCCCGAGGCGGCACGACTGCCGCTCACGCACCTCCGGAGTACGGCGCTCATCGTGGCCATCCCGGCGGTCGCCCGGTCAGCCGACAGGTTTTCGCCCGCCGGGCGCGGGGACGCGGCTCGGGAGGGGCGCACGGCGCCCGGTCCGCCACAACGACTGGGAGGCGACATGAGCTTGGAGAGGGCAAACGACAAGGCCGAGCAGGTGGCCGGCCCCGCCCGGGCGCGGCTGGGCGACATGAACCGGGACGAGCGGGCTCAGACGGAACGGGTGATGCACCGCGACGAGATACGCGGCGAGCAGCCCGGCGAGCACGTCCAGGAGGACGCCCGGGACGCGAGGGACGACTTCACGACCTGATTCGGGCGCGGTGGTCGGTGGTGCGGCCGAGGGGGTGGTCCCTGGCCCGCGGGCTGGGGGCGCCACGGTGGTCGGTGGTGCGGCCGAGGGGGCCCCTGGCGCCCGGCCCTCACCGGCTACCTGCGTCGTCAGAAACCCGCGTCGAGCACCTTGCGGACCGAGTCCAGGACGAGTTGTGGCTGGCCGTAGTGCACGTAGTGATTGGTCGTCTCGGCGGTCAGGTGTTCTCCTCGGCCGGACAGCGCGGCCAACCCGGCGTGGTGCTCGAGCACTTCGCGTGGTTGCCCGGCTGCGGAGATCACGACCACGGGCCAGGTTCCCCATGCTTCCGGACGTACCGTCGACTGCACCAGACGGGCGCTGTGCACGGACGCCGCGGCCTCCGCGGCGGAGGTCGCCATGCTGGTGTTTCGATAGACGACCGCGGCGTGCTCACGCACTGGCGGGGGTGCGTCGCTGCTGGCGGCGCTGCCCGGGAACAGGCGCACCACGCCGATCCGGGCGGCGAACCGGAAGCCGGCCATCTGCACGCGGATGATCGGTACGCTCGCCTGCAAGGCGCCGGTCGCCCGCTCGTCGGTGACATCCACCAACACCAACCCGGCGGTTTCGGTTGGCCATCGATCGGCGAACAGGCGCACCACCTGCCCACCGAAGGAGTGACCGACCAGGACGAACGGCCCGCGTTCGCCAGCGGCGTCCAAGAGCGTGTGCAGTTCCTCGGCCAGTCGCCCGGCGTCTCGCCGGCCGGGCCCGGGTTCGCTCCACGCGTAGCCGGCCCGGTCGTAGCTGCACGCCCGCACCCGGGCGGTTCCCGACGTGTCGGTCAGGCCCTGTTGAACCGTGGCCCAGGTCGTGGACGACTCGCCGAGCCCCGCTTCGAAGACCACGGTCGGCCCACCGCTGGCCGCTCCGGTGCAGTTCAGGTGCAGCCGGTGCCCCCCGACGTCGATCAACCGGCCCGGCGCCGGATGCCGCTGACCGTCACCGCGCCGCGACAGTGTCTCGTAGGTCCACCCGGCACCGGTCAACGCCACGAACACCGTCACCAACGCAGCGACAATCCGCAGCAGTAGTACTCGCCGGCGACGTGATCGCGCGGGACGCCGAGGCTCCGCCGCATCCGTTTCCTCCAGACTCTCTCTCACGCCGACGACGCTAGGGAGCCGCGACGCCTCCGGGATCGGCCTCCGGTCGCGCCCGTCGTGCTACGTGCGTCGCAACCGGCCCCCGCCGCCCTCCGCCTTACGGCCGAGGGGGTCCTGCCACGGATCGGGGAGCTCCCCTACGGCGCACGATCCGACCTACCGGGTCGAGCGGCTTACCGCCTCGTGGCTGGCCCCAGCACTGCCGGCCAGATCGGCTCGTTGGGACCCCGAGTTCATGCCGAGCCCGCGCGATCCGTGCGCTGTCGTCTGTCGACAATTGAGCGACAGGTATGCCAGCTGCCTGTCGTCTGTCCGCTCAAGATTTACTCAAAGATCGACGAGGTTGCTCGGCGATCCTGTACGCCTCGACTAACTTCCCTGCGAGAAACGCACTCGATCGAGGTGGAAGTGACTCACATGTCGAAATCCTGGTTCACCCGTGCCGCGGTGGTCGGCAGCGTCGCCGTCGCGACGATCGTCGGCTCCAGCGGTGCCGCGATAGCCTCCGACGAGACGCTGACCCTCTCGGGGGGCCGCGGCGCGATGACCTTCATCGATGACGGCGACGTTTTCAAGGTCTGTGACACCCGTGCGGACGGTCATGGCGTCACGGGCGAGTTGTTCTACCGGTCGTGGCTCGAACCCACGAACCGACTTGTGCTCACCGTCGACGACGGCGGTGACTCGGGCTGCGACAAGGCCGGGTACAACGTCGGAAACGACGGCTACTACCAGATGCGGGTGTGCTGGGATGGCTGGGACCCGATCGTGTCATGCCAGTGGAGCGAGGAGTTCAACGAGTAGCGCCTCCGCCGCCGCCCCTGGGCGGCGGCCAGCACTCTGTTGGACGAATGCGAAAGGCCGTCTCCGACGATCGGAGACGGCCTTTCGAACTGGGTGGAGCTGAGGGGATTTGAACCCCTGACCCCCTCGATGCGAACGAGGTGCGCTACCGGTCTGCGCCACAGCCCCTCCGCCGGCGAACCGGCTTCGGTCCCACCCGGCTGTCACCGGGCGGGCCGGCGACAAGGCTAACAGGTCCACCGCCTCCGCCGCGAATCCACCCCCGGCGCGGCGAGATCTTGGCAGGAACAGGCCCCCAGAGGGACCGATTCCCACCAAGATCGCCAGCGCGGCACCGGGAGGGTCAGGCGGAGTGGGTGCCGCGGCCCGACTGGTACGGGCGGCCCCGCAGGCCACCCGTACGCCGATAGGAGACGGAGCCGCCGTTGGCCGCCGCGGGCAGGTCGGTCGGCCGGTCCAGGCCCATCGCGGCGCGCCGTACCGCCTCGCGCTGGGCCGCCAGGCGGCGCTGCGCCTCCCGGCGGGCCGCCGCCCGGCGGGCCTGCTCCCGCCGCACCTCGGCCTGCCGGGCGGCCAGCCACGCCGCCTCCCGGGCGTGCGCCCGCCGCCGCCGGCGCTCCGCCACGGCCCGCGCCCGCAGGTGTACGACGTACGCGACCAGCAGGGCGGCGGTGACGCCGAAGCTGATCCAGAAGCCGGGGCTGACCACGATCACGCCGATCAGCTCGACGAAGTTGAGCAGCAGCAGCGCGGCGAGCACCCGGCGCCGGCGGTAGACGGCGGGGGTGTGCTGCCGGCGGGGCGGGGGCCGGCGGCGGGTCTTCTTCGCGGCGGGCGGCACGGCGCGCAGCCGGCTCGACCGGCGGGCGGCGGGCGGTGCCGAGACCGGAGCGGCGAGACCGCCCGTGCTCTTGTCTTCGCTGAGCGTGACGACGAGCGAGCGGGGCGGGTGGACCGGCCGCCGCCCCGGGACAGTACGACGCCGCCGGCGGCGCTGGAGCACCCGCGCCGTCGACTGCGCCCGCTCCGCCACCAGCCGCTCGGTGGCGTCGTACCGGCGGACCAGCGCCGGCGCGAGGGCGAGCAGGCCGGCGGCGGCGAGGACGGCGAGGAGCACCGAGGTCGGCACCCTCACCCCTCCCGTCACCGAATTCGGAGCAACCGCCGCCCGACCGCAGGATCTTCCACCGATCGTGGTCGGGTGCGTGGATCGTACGGGCGGAGCAGCGCTTGCCACAGCTTGCAGTCACTTGAGGTTACGGGCCGCCGACGCGGATGGTGACGCGCCGCGCCGATCCCGCCCGTGGGACGGCTCACCCGGTGGTGGCGCGGATACGGTGCCAGCGGGCCAGCAGCCCGCCCTCGGCCGCGACCTCCTCGCTGGTCATCGCGTATCCGATGTGGTCCCGCCACGCACCGTCGATGTGCATGTACCGCACGTGGTACGACTCCTCGCGGAAACCCAGCTTCTCCACCACCCGCCGGGACGGCCGGTTCTCCGGGCGGATGTTCACCTCGACCCGGTGCAGTCCGCCCGGGCCGAAGGCGTGGTCGACGGCGAGCGCCATCGCGGTCGGGATGATGCCGCGACCGGCGACCCGGGAGTCCACCCAGTAGCCGACGTACCCGGAGCAGAACGCCCGCCGCACGATGCTGCCGACGTTGAGGTGCCCGACGAGCCGCTCGCGCCCGTCCTCGCGCAGGCAGACCGCGAACGGCATCCCCTCGCCGGTGCGCGCCGAGCGGCGCTGGTCGCGGTGCACCCAGCGGAACGAGGCCGGCGAGTTCGACTCGTGCCAGCTTCCCGGCAGGGACGACTCCCACGGCGCGAGCCACTCCCGATTGGCGCGGCGCACCTCCGACCACGCGGCGGCGTCCGAGCGCCGGTAGGGCCGCAGCACGACCGGACCGTCGGCCAGCACCGCCGGCCAGCCCGGTGCCCGCCCACCCCCGAACAGATTCACCGGGTCAGCTTCCGCTCGCGACCGCGCGCTCGCAAGACCGCTCCCCGCGCGCGCCGGACCGGCCGTCCGCCGGCGACCGGGACGTCCCGCTCACCGGCGCCGGTCCAGCAGGAGGACGTCCACGGTGGACCCGGCCGCCGCGGTGGTCACCCGCTCGCCGAGCACCATCAGGCCGTTCGCCTCGGCCAACCCCGAGAGGGTGTACGGCCCGCCGTTGAGCGGCTGGACCGTGTAGCCGCCGCCGCGCCGCTCGGCCACGTGGGCGGGGCGGAACTCGCGCAGCCCCACCGGGGACGAGATCGTCTCCAGCAGGTGCGCGCGGACGCTGGGCCGGAACACCGGCTCCGCCCCGGCCAGCAGGTTTATCGCCGGGCGGGCCAGCACCTCGAAGCCGATCAGGGCCGCGCCCGTGTCGCCGGGCAGGCAGACCACCGGCACCTCCTCGGCGCCGACCGTGCCGAAGCCGAGCGCCGTGCCCGGATAGAGCGCCACCTCGGTGAACGTGACCGGCCCGGCCCGGCCGCCCTCGCGGCGGGAGAGGATCCGGCGCACCATGTCGCCCGGCCCGGTGCCGGTGCCCCCGGTGGTGATGATGAGGTCGGCCCGCAGCGTCTGGTCCTCCAGCAGCCCGCGCAGCCCCTCCGGGTCGTCGTCGCAGATGCCCACCCGGTACGCCAGCGCGCCCACCTCGGCCGCCGCCGCGGTGAGCGCGTGCGAGTTGGCGTCGACCGTCTGGCCGGGCTGGCTGCCCCGGCCCACGTCGACCAGTTCGTCGCCGGTGGCCACGATGACCACCCGGGGGCTGGGCCGGACCACCACGTGCCCGATGCCGGTGGCGGCGAACACCGCGACCAGCGCCGGGGAGACGTAGGTGCCGGCCCGGGCGAGCAGCGTGCCGGCGGGCAGCTCCTCGCCGGCCCGGCGCACCCCGTACCCCCGCTTGGGGACGCGGAAGATCTCCACGGCGGCCATGCCCTGGTCGGTCCACTCGACGGGGACCACCACGTCCGCGGCGAGCGGCAGCGGCGCCCCGGCGGCGACGGAGAAGCACGCGCCGGGGGTGAGCCGGACCGGGCGCCAGCTCGCCGCGCCGAGGTCACCGACGACGTTGAGCCGCACGTTGCGCCCGCCCGGCCCGCCCGACTGGGTCGGGACGTAGCCCACGCCCCGACCGCCGCCGGAGATGTCCTCCCAGCGGGCCGCGTACCCGTCCACGGCCGCCTGGTCGAAGGCCGGGAAGGAGTGCGGCGCGACGACGTCCTCGGCGAGGACGTTGCCGTGCGCCTGGGTGAGGTCGAGGTCGAGTGGAGGCAGCGCGCGTAACCTGCGCAGCACGCTGCCCAGGTAGTCGGCGAGCGGCGTCAACTCGTTCGCGGCCGCCTCGGCGTCGGCCGACGCTGTCATGTACCAGTCACGCCCGACGCGTCGGCGTTGACGAACTCGGCCAGCCACTTGCGGAACTCGCCGCCGAGGTCGTCGCGCTCGGCGGCGATCTGCACCACGGTCTGGAGGTAGCCCAACGGCATGCCGGTGTCGTAGCGGGTGCCCCGGTAGACGATCGCGTGCACCGGCGTGCCCTCGTTGCGCAGCAGTTCCATCGCGTCGGTCAGCTGGATCTCCCCGCCGCTGCCCGGCTTCGTCCGCCGGATGGCGTCGAAGATGCTGGGCGGCAGCACGTAGCGACCCAGCACCGCGAGGTTGCTCGGCGCGTCCTCCGGCTTGGGCTTCTCCACCATGCCGGTGACCCGGACGACCTCGCCGATGTCGGTCAGCTCCGCCTCGGCCGGCTCGACCGAGGCGATGCCGTAGCGCTTGGTCTCGGACGGGTCGACCTCGAAGAAGGCCAGCACCACGCCGCCGGTGCGCGCCTGGAGTTCCAACATGGCCGGCAGCAGCGGCTCGGACTGCTTCACGAACTCGTCGCCCAGCAGCACCGCGAAGGGCTGGTCGCCGACGTGCGACTCGGCGTACCCGACGGCGTGGCCGAGGCCGAGCTGCTCGGGCTGCCGGCAGGTGTAGATCTCGGCCAGCTCGCTGGGGCGGCGCACGGCGGCCAACCGCTCGGCGTCGCCCTTCTCCTCCAGCCGGGCCTCCAGGTCGGGGCGGCGGTCGAAGTGGTCCACCATCGACGTCTTGCCCCGCCCGGTGATCAGCAGGACGTCGCCGATGCCGGCCTGGGTGGCCTCCTCGACGATGTACTGCAGCACCGGCCGGTCGACCACCGGGAGCAGCTCCTTGGGCACCGCCTTCGTGGCCGGCAGGAACCGGGTGGCCAGTCCGGCGGCCGGGATGACGGCCTTGACCGCGCGGGGGCGACCGGTTGCGGCGGTCGCCGATGAGGGGTTCGCTGAGTGCTCCGACATGTCGCGAGACTATCGGCCACGGCTCTGCCGTGGAGGGTGAGGACCGGAAGACGCGCCGCCGCTCGTGCCGGGCCGCGCGGGACCGGGTCCGGCCGGCGCGTTCCGGGGGTCGGCACCGGGCCCGGGGGGCGCGGTGCGCGGGTCGGCGTCGGCCGGATCGGCCGGATCCGGGCGGGTCCGGGCCGGCTGGCGCGGGGCGCCGGCGCGCGGCATCCCGTCCTCGGGACTGACCGCGCCCGCGGGGACGGGGATCTCCAGGGCCGGCGGGTCGGCGCCCCGTCCGTCGCCGGCCCGCTCGTCGTCGGCCCGCTCGCCGTCGGCCCGCTCGCCGTCGCCCCGCCCGCCGCCGCCGGGCTCGCCGCCGCCGCGCTCGTCCTCGACCCGCCCGGGAGCGGTCCGCTCCCCGGCGATCCGCCAGGTGTCCCGGCCGGCCGCCTTGGCGGCGTAGAGCGCGTCGTCGGCGGCGTCCAGCACCTCCTGGCCGGTGCCCGCGTGGTCGGGATAGACGGCGATGCCGATGGAGACGGTGACCGCGATGGCCACGGGCGCGCTCCCGCCGTGCCCGTCGGCCGCCATCGGGGTCTCCCGGACGGCCGCGCCGAGCCGCTCCGCGACGATCGTCGCACCCCGGGCGTCGGTCTCCGGCAGCAGCACCACGAACTCCTCGCCGCCCTGCCGGAAGGCGAGGTCGACCTCGCGGATCTCGCCGCGCACCCGGCGGGCGAACTCGGCCAGCACGGCGTCGCCCGCCGCGTGCCCGTGCGTGTCGTTGACGTCCTTGAACCGGTCCAGGTCGAGGGCGAGGACGCTGAGCATCCGGCCGAACCGGCTCGCCCGCTCGACCTCCCGGCGAATCGACTCCCGCAGGTAGCGGTAGTTCCACAGTCCGGTGAGCGGGTCGGTCAGCGAGAGCCGCTGCGCCTCCTCGTGCACCCGTACGTTGTCGACCGCCACGGCGGCGTGCCCGGCGAAGGTCCGCAGGGTGACCAGGTCGTCGTCGTCGAACTCGTCCGCGCCGAGCCGGTCGTAGAGGGCGAGCACGCCGAGCGCCCCGGCGGGGGCCGCCGGCTCCGACCCGGGGCGGGCGGGCGGCCCGTCCCGGGCGGCGTCGGCCGCGCCCGTCGCGCCCGGGGCGGCGAACGGCACCGCGATGTACGTCCGGCAGCGTGGCTCGCCGGGCGGCACGGTGGACGGCTCCACCCGGCCGCGCTGCGGCTCTCCCGTCGCCGCGACGGCCCCGACCACGCCGCTGCCCAGCGGCACCCGCAGCGGCCCGGCCCCCTCGTCCGGCGGGCAGCGGTCGTCCAGCCCTTCGGTGCACTGCGCGACGAGCACCCCACCGTCGTCGACCAGCAGCACCGCGCCGGCCCGGGCACCCGTCGCCGCGATCGCGCTGTGCAGGATCACCCGCAGGATGCGTTGCAGGTCGTGCGTGCTGGCCAGGGTGTCCCCCAGCACCGCCAGGTGCCCGCGCAGCTGGTCCCGGCTGCTGGTCAGCGCCGCCACGTAGGTGCCCGTCTCCCGGGTCATCCGGTTGAACGCGCCGGCCAGCCGGCCGATCTCGTCCCGGCTGCGCACCGGCACCCGGGCGGTCAGGTCGCCGCGGGCCACCCGGTCCACCGCGCCGGCAAGCTCCACCAGCGGGCGGGTGGTCACCCGGGCCAGCCGCCAGGCGGCCACCACGGCCAGCAGGGCCGCCACCAGCACCGCCGCGAGCAGCGCGGCGTACAGGCCGGGCGGCTGGTCGCTGGGGACCGAGAGCACCAGCGGCAGGGGCTGCCCGGCGGAGGGGCCGACCCGGCGGACGTACCGGCCGTCGGCGGTCTCGGTGACCCGCTCGCCGCGGAGCGAACCGGCGGCGGCGAGCACGGCGTCGCGTACCCCGGTCGACTCGGTGCTGTGGGCGAGCCGGACGGGCGCCTCGGCGTCGTCGAGCAGGGTGACCGCCACGCCGGTCACGGCCGCGAGCCGCGTCACGAAGGCCGGGTCGACCGGATGCGCGGCGGCGACCGTGCCCAGCGACCCGCCGGACCGGTCGCGCAGGTCGACCCGGGCGGCGAGCGCCCGCACCGGGCCGCCGGCCGGCGCGGCGGCGGAGCAGTCCCGCCAGGGTTCGGCCGGCCCGCCGGGCGTCGCGTAGGTGACCCGGCCGGTCCCGTCGGTGACCCGCACGGCGGCCGCCAGGCCACGGCTGACCACCTGGCTCGCGGCGCCGGACCGGTCACCGGTCAGGGCGACCGCGTCGGCGGCGGCCCGCAGCTGCTGGCAGAGGGCGTCGACCGAGGTGCGCACGGTCGCGGCGGCCACCGCGAGCCGCTCGGTGGAGCGGCTCCGGTCGACGGCGACCACGGTCGAGCCGACGAAGAACGCCCCGAGCACCACCGGGCCGAGCACCACCGCCAGGAAGGCTGTGGTCAACCGCCCGCGTAGCGTCACTCGGTCCCCCCGGAAGTTCCGCCGCCGTCGCTTGCGATGCTGACACAGAGCAACCAGGTGACAAACGTTGCGTCAGGAGTGTTGCGTGCCCGATTTTTCTGATGAAGCGGAAGCGGCGAAGCGGGACGCCCGCGCCGCCGTGCTCGCCGCCCGCCGGGCGCTGACCGCTCCCCGGCGGGCCGAGGCCGCCGGGCGCGTCCAGGCCGAGCTGGTGGCACTCGTACGCCGGCTGCGCCCGCGCCGGATGACGGCGTACGTGCCGGTCGGCTCCGAGCCGGGCGGGGCCGACCTGCCGGCGGTGCTGCACGCGGCGCTGCCGCCGGGAGCCGAGCTGCTGCTGCCGGTGCTCTGCGACGACCTCGACCTGGACTGGGCGGCCTGGACCGGGCCGGACGCGCTGGTGGCCGCCGGCCGGGGGATGCGGGAGCCGGCCGGGCCGCGGCTGGGCCGGGACGCGGTGGCCGGGGCGGAGCTGGTGGTGGTGCCGGCGCTCGCGGTGGACCGCCGGGGCCTGCGGCTGGGCCGGGGCGGCGGCTCGTACGACCGGGCGCTGGCCCGGGTGCCGGCGACCGCGCTGACCGTGGTCCCGCTGCACGACGGCGAACTGGTCGGGACGCTGCCGGCCGAGCCGCACGACCGCCCGGTGCGCGCGGTGGTCACCCCCGCCGACGGCCTGCGTACGCTGGACGCCGCCCCCGGGGGCGCGGCGGGTGTCGCGCCCCACACTTCCGCTGGACGAATCCGGGGGCGATGACGCACCATTGGCACTCGAAGACGTCGAGTGCCAACCGGCCGTGCCAGATCCGGAGGAGACCGTGCCCACGTACCAGTACGCCTGCACCGCGTGCGGCCACCAGCTCGAGGCGGTGCAGTCCTTCTCTGACGAGCCGCTGACCGAGTGCCCGGCGTGCGAGGGGCGGCTGCGCAAGCTCTTCAACTCGGTGGGCATCGTGTTCAAGGGCTCGGGCTTCTACCGCACCGACTCGCGCTCGTCCGGCGCCGACACCGGCAAGAACGGCGGCGCCGCCAAGCCGGCGAAGTCCGACTCGTCCTCCTCCGGCGGCGACTCCGGCTCCTCGGCCGGCTCGACCGCCGCCTCGTCCTCGTCCTCCTCGGCGTCGTCGAGCAGCTCGAACGGCTCCGGCGGCGGGGCGAGCAAGACCCCGGCCGCCAGCACCGCCAGCGCGTCCTGACCCACGCCGCACCGACCCGGGGCCGGCTCCTCCCGCCGCCCCGGGTTCTTCGTGGCCGACCAGGGTCACCGGGGTTCGGGCGTCCCTGAGCCACCGGGATCTCGGCGCTCCCGAGGCCGGGCCATTGCCTGCGTACCCTCTCCGTGGCCGCGCGGGTGCGCCCCCGGCAGGCGGAGTTGCTGCCGGCGGGTCACGCCACCCGGCCGCGGTTGTCCACAGGGCCGGGCCGTCATCCACAGGCTGAGGGACGTTGTCCACAGGCCGGACGGGATTCTCCACAGACCGCCCGGTGTCTTCCCGTCCCCGAGCGCCTGGAAGGTACAGGTCCTCCAAGACGGCTCGGTCTTCCACAGGCCGGCGGGTCCGGCAGGCCGGGCGAGCGGGTCCGACCCGGGCGGACGGGTCCGGCACGCCCCGGGCTAGCGGGTCAGACCCGGCCGGGCGAGCGGCTCCGGCACGACCCGGGCAAGCGGTTCGACCCGGCCAGGCGAGCGGGTCCGACCGGCCAGGCGGTTCAGTCCCAGTGCGGGGGGCGCTCGGCCAGCAGCCAGTCGTCGTTGCCGCCGGAGCGTTCGCCCCAGCCCCGGTCGGTGTCGTCGGCGGTCTGCTCGGGCAGCACCACGAAGTCGTCGCTCAGGTCGACCGTGCGGTCGTCGTCGCCGCGTACCGCGGGCGTCCCCGGAAACTCGGTGCTCACGAGCGGCAAGACTAACGCAGCGGCGGCCCGGTCACCGGCGCCGAGCCGGTGGGCCCGCCGCGTCCGGCCGTCGCCGGGCCGCGGCGTTGGTAGCGTCGGACGGCGTGACGACCCCCACCTCCGGCAGCGCCCCGGACGAGTACTGGCGGCGGCCCGACACCGCGCCGGAGCAGTCCACGGCCCCGGCCGCACCGACGCCGGGCCGACCGGCGCCCGCGGGCCCGTGTAGCGG
>NZ_JBPQTP010000068.1:0-36970 GCF_051386395.1 Micromonospora sp. URMC 106 | reverse complement strand
GGTCGAGGCGGGGCGGGTCACAGGTCGGGCCGCCCCTCGTCCGGGGTGGAGGCGAGGGCGTGGAAGCGGCGGGCGATCCGGCCCGCCCCGTACGCGAGCCGCCCCGCCTCGACCGCGTGCCGCATCGCGGTGGCCATCGCCACCGGGTCGGCGGCGCGGGTGACCGCGCTGGCCAGCAGCACCGCGTCGCAGCCCAGCTCCATGGCCAGCGCCGCGTCCGAGGCGGTGCCGATGCCGGCGTCCAGGATCACCGGCACGTCGACGCTCTGCCGGATCAGCCGGATGTGGTGCGGGTTCGACACGCCCAGACCGGAGCCGATCGGCGCGCCCGCCGGCATCACCGCGGCGCAGCCCACGTCGGCGAGCCGCCGCGCCAGGATCGGATCGTCCGACGTGTACGGCAGCACCACGAACCCGTCCGCGACGAGTTCCTCGGCGGCGCGCAGCAGCTCCACCCCGTCGGGCAGCAGCGTGCGCTCGTCGCCGATCACCTCCAGCTTCACCCAGTCGGTGTCGAACGCCTCCCGCGCCAGGTGGGCGACCTTGACGGCCTCGCCCGCCGTGTAGCAGCCGGCGGTGTTCGGCAGCAGCCGCACCCCGCAGCGGTCGAGCAGGTCCAGCAGGCCGCCCGCCGTGCCGGGGGCGGTGTCGACCCGGCGCAGGGCCAGGGTGACCAGCTCGGTGCCGGAGGCACGGATCGCGTCCTCCAGCACGCGCAGGTTCGCCGCGCCGCCGGTGCCGAGGATCAGTCGGGACGTGAAGCTCACGCCGCCCAGGTCGAAGTTCACCGCGTCACCCGCCCTGGGCGGCGCTGAGCACCTCGACCCGGTCGCCGTCGCGCAGCACGGTCGCCGGCCAGCCCGTGCGCGGCACGACCTCCCCGTTGACCGCGACGGCGAGGCCGCGCTGCTGGTCGGTGACCGCGCGGACCAGGTCCGCCACCGTCGAGCCGTCGGGCAGGCTGCGCCCGGCGCCGTTCACCGTCAGTTCCACGTGTGCTCCTCCTCGGGTGCGGACGCTCCGGGCCCGGTCCGACCGTCGACGGCCGGGACCGCCGTCGCGACGGTGGCTGCCGGCGCGAACCGGTCCGGGGTGAAGGGGGCGAGCAGCGGGTCCGCCGCCCCCGTGACGACCAGGTCGGCGATCAGGTCGGCGGTGACGGGGGTGAGCACGATGCCGTGCCGGTGGTGCCCGGTCGCGGCGAGCACGCCCGGCCGGTCCGGCAGCGGGCCGAGGATCGGGGCGTTGTCCGGGGTGCCCGGGCGCAGGCCGGCGAGCGCCTCGATGAGGTCGTACTCCGCCAGCTCCGGCAGCAGGTCGACGGCGGCGCGGAGCAGGCGCAGCACCGCCCCGGCGGAGACGTCGGTGTCGGCGCGCTCCTCCACGGTCGCGCCCACCACCACCTCCCCGTCGTGGCGAGGGACGAGATAGACGTGCTCGCCGTCGGCGTACCCCCGGATGACGTGCCGGAAGCCCGGCGCGACGCCGCCGGGCGCGCGGAGCCGCAGCACCTGGCCCTTCACCGGCCGCACCGGCAACCCGGTCAGGGCCGCCGCGCCGCAGCCGGCCGCGACCACCGTGACGCGGGCGTCCACGTCGGACAGCCGGCGCACGGCCGTCGGCACCAGCGCGGCGCCGGCCCGCTCGGCGGCCACCCGCAGCGCCGGCACCAGCCGACGCGGGTCGACCTGGTGGTCGGTGGCGGCGAGCGCGCCGCCGCGCACCCGGGGCGCCAGCGCCGGCTCGCGGTCCCGCAGCGCCGATGGGCGCAGCGGCGTCACCGGCAGTCCGAGCCCCTGCTGGTACGCCCACAGCCGCCGCGCCTCGGCCAGGTCGTCGGCGGTGAGCCCGACCATCAGGGTGCCCTCGGTCCGATAGCCGATGTCCGCGCCGGTGGCGGCGGTCAGCTCGGCGGCGAAGGCCGGCCAGCGGGCGGCGGAGGCGGTCAGCAGCCCGGTCAGCTCGTGCTCACCGAAGTACGCCTCGGCGACCGGGGCGAGCATCCCGGCGGCGACGTGGGACGCGCCGGAACCGGGGGCGGGGTCGTGCACGACGACGCGGAGCCCGCGCGCCGCGCAGCGCCAGGCGATGCCCAACCCGACCGGTCCCGCCCCCACCACGGCGACGTCCGGTCGGCTCAGCACCCCAGCGCTCCCAGCAGCTCCGCCGTCGCCCGGGCCGGATCGGCCGCCCCGGACAGCGCCCCCACCACCGCCACCCCGTACGCCCCGGCGGCCAGCAGCGCGGGCGCGTTCGCCGCGGTCACCCCACCGATCGCGATGACCGGCACGGCCACCGCGTCGGCGACGGCGCGTACCCCGGCCGGGCCGATCGGCGCCGGCAGGCCGGTCTTGGTGTCGGTGGCGTGGCAGGGGCCCACGCCCAGGTAGCTGGCCCCGGCGGCGACCGCCTCGGCGGCCGTCCCCGGATCGCGGGCGGTGGCCCCGAGCACGGCGGCGGGGCCGAGCACCCGGCGGGCAGCCCCGACCGGCAGGTCGTCCGCGCCGACGTGCCCGCCGGCGGCGCCCACCGCCAGCGCCACGTGCAGCCGGTCGTTGACCAGGCAGGTGGCGTCGTACCGGGCGCAGAGCGCGAGCGCCCGGCGGGCCAGGTCGTACGCCTCCCGGTCGGTCGCGTCGTCGGTGACGCGGACCTGCACGACCAGCTCGGCGCGGGCCACCGGCAGGGCGGCCCGCAGCACGGTCAGCGGATCCCGCCCGGGTCGGGTGTCGGTGATGAGATGCAGTCGCCCCAGGGACGGCACGGCAACACTCCTCCCTGCGCCGGCATTACCCGGATCAGGTTCGACGGTCGGGGGCTCTCAGCCCCCCTCTCAGCCCGGTGCACCGGGCTCCCGTGGGTCACTTGCGCGTGTCACCGTACGACGGATCGCCGGATCCGCCAAGGGCGGGACGCGGATTTCACACCGAGCGTCCGATCCCGACGGCCGGGGCGGTGGGTGAGGGCCCGGTTACGTCATGCTGTCGGGATGCCCTCCGCCACACGTGTCGGGGCCGTGCCGGCGTGGCTCAGAGGATGACGCGCAGGGCGTCGAGATCCTCGTCGGTGGGCTGCCAGGCGCCCGCCTCCGCGTTGGCCCGCACCTGCTCGGGCGTGGTGGCGCCGGCGATCACCGACGTCACCGCCGGCTGGGCGGCAAGCCCGCCGATCGCCACCTGGAGCATCGACAGCCCCCGCTCGGCCGCGTACGCCTCGATCGCCTCGATGGTGTCCCAGTCGGCGGCGGCGAGGCGCTGGGCGTAGCGGCCGCCACCGGCGAGCCGGCTGCCGGCCGGCGGGGCCTGGTCGCGCCTGTACTTGCCGGTGAGCAGCCCGTTGGCCAGCGGGAAGAACGGCAGCATGCCGAGGCCGAACCGCTCGCAGGCGGGGATGACCTCGGTCTCGACCGAGCGTTCCAGCAGGCTGTAGTGGTTCTGCGCGCTGATGAACCGGGACCGGCCGTTGGACGACGCCACCCAGTCCGCGTCGGCGATCTGCCAGCCGGCGAAGTTGGAGTTGCCCAGGTAGCGCACCTTGCCGGCGCGGACCAGGTCGTCGAGCGCGGCGAGCGTCTCGTCGATCGGGGTGCCGGGATCGGGCTCGTGCATCTGGTACAGGTCGATGTGGTCGGTGCCGAGCCGGCGCAGCGACGCCTCCACGGCCCGGGCGATGTAGCGCCGTGCGCCCCGGGCGCCGAAGTCCGGGCCGTTGAGCCCGTGCATGTCCATGCCGAACTTGGTGGCCACCACCACGTCGTCGCGCCGGCCCTTGAGCGCCTGGCCCAGCAGTTCCTCGGAGCCGCCCTGCGGCTCGCCGTAGATGTCGGCGGTGTCGAAGAAGTTGATCCCGGCGTCGAGCGCGGCGTCGACCACCGCCCGGGTGCCGTCGAGGTCGAGCTTGCGGCCGAAGTTGTTGCAGCCGATGCCGACCACGGACACCACGAGCCCGGAGTCGCCCAGCCGGCGATAGGTCATCTCAGTCACGAGATCAACCCTATGCCGGCCGGCCCGGCCCGCGCCGCGTACCTCGGGTTCAGTCGAGCACGTCGGCGACGAGTCGACGGGCGGCGGAGAGCGTGGCGGCGAGTTCGTCCGGGGTGTGCCCGACAGCGCCGAGCAGCGCGTGTGACCGCCGGGCGAAATCGGGCGGGGCGCCCGGCAGCCGCCCGGCGGACGCGATCATGCCCTTCTCGTTGACCAGCCACCGCCCGGCCCGGGCGTGCAGCACCTGGGCGAGTACGCCGACCACCCGGAACAGGCAGCCGGCCACGTACCCGCTGTCGCCGGCCACCACCGCCTTGGCCGCGCCGTCGACCAGGAACCGGGCCTCCCACCCGCCGGCCGTCAGGGCGTCGGCCAGGGCGGGCGGGTACGCGCGGGTCTCCTCCCGCAACGCGGTCAGCTCGCCCGTCGGGTCGCCGAGCACGCGGCAGAGCGCCACCTCGCCGGCGTACGCGGTCGAGTAGAACCCGAGCGGGTGCCCGGCCTGCACGCCGACCTCGTAGCGACCGGCCCGGCAGTCGGCCCAGATCCGGTGCACCCGGTCGAGGTCGCGGTAGATCCAGTCGACCGCCGCCCCGCCGACGCGCAGCCACCCGCCGCCGTCGACCCACGGCCCCCAGCCGCCGGGCGGGGTCAGCTCGACCTCCTCGTCGGCGACCGAGGCGGCGACGGCGCGCAGCCCCGGCACGTCCAGCTCGCCCCGGTAGTAGAGGCCGAGGTCCCAGTCGGAGTCGGGCCGGTGCTCGCCCCGGGCCCGGCTGCCGCCGAGGGCGACGGCGACGACCCCGCCGACCGCGCAGAGGCGGTCGGCCAGGTCGGCGGGGATCACGCCACGTCCCAGACCGGCTCCGGGGTCTCCACCACCTCGTTGTCGCCCCGGAAGAGCACGAACCGGTCGAAGGAGCGGGTGAACCAGCGGTCGTGGGTCACCGCGACCACGGTGCCCTCGAACGCGGTCAGCCCGGCCTCCAGCGCCTCGGCCGAGGCGAGGTCGAGGTTGTCGGTGGGCTCGTCGAGCAGCAGCAGCGTCGCGCCGGACAGCTCCAGCAGCAGCACCAGGAAGCGTGCCTGCTGCCCGCCGGATAGGGTGCCGAAGCGCTGGTCGCCCTGCCCGGCCAGCTCGTAGCGGCTCAGCGCCGCCATCGCCGCGTGCCGGTCCATGCCGGCCCGGTGTTCGTCGCCCCGCCAGAGGATCTCGACGAGCGTCTTCGCCATCAGCTCCGGCCGGTCGTGGGTCTGCGAGAAGTGTCCCGGGCGCACCCGCGCGCCGAGCCGGGCCACCCCGCCGTGCGCGACCGGCGCGAGCGCCGCCGCGCCGTCGACCGGGCCGTTGGCCGGGTCCGGGTCGGTGCCGCCCCGGGCCAGCAGCCGGAGGAAGTGCGACTTGCCCGTCCCGTTGGCGCCGAGCACCGCCACCCGGTCGCCGTACCAGATCTCCAGGTCGAACGGGTAGGTCAGGCCGTCGAGCTCCAGTTGCTCGCAGACGACCGCGCGCTTGCCGGTCCGCCCGCCGGTCAGCCGCATCCGGATGTCCTGGTCCTTCGGGGGTACGGGCGGCGGCCCGGCCTCCTCGAACTTGCGCAGCCGGGTCTGCGCGGCCTGGTAGCGCGACGCCATCCCGTCGTTGTACGCGGCCTTCTGCTTGTACATCAGCATCAGCTCGCGCAGCTTCTGGTGCTCCTCGTCCCAGCGCCGGCGCAGCTCGTCGAGGCGGGCGTGCCGGGCCACCCGCGCCTCGTGCCAGCTCGCGAAGCCGCCGGGGTGCACCCAGGCGCTGCCGCCCTCCACGGCGACCACCCGGTCGGCGGTGTGCGCCAGCAGCTCCCGGTCGTGCGAGACGTAGAGCACCGACTTGCCGGACTCGCGCAGCCGGCCCTCCAGCCAGCGCTTGCC
Source organism: Micromonospora sp. URMC 106 (assembly GCF_051386395.1). Lineage (NCBI taxonomy): Bacteria > Bacillati > Actinomycetota > Actinomycetes > Micromonosporales > Micromonosporaceae > Micromonospora > Micromonospora sp. URMC 106. The sequence goes on along the minus strand of NZ_JBPQTP010000068.1, from coordinate 31,076 downwards.
GGGCACGTCGAGGAAGTTGTCCGGCTCGTCGAGGAGCAGCACCTCGTCGGGGCCGCGCAGCAGCAGTTCGAGGGCGAAGCGTTTCTGCTGACCGCCGGAGAGGGTCCGGACGGGGCGTTCCCGGGCGGCGTCCCAGGGCAGGTCGAGCACGATGGTGGCGACGGTGTCGAAGAGCACCTCCGCGTCGTACCCGCCGGTCTCGCCCCAGGCCGCGAGCGCGTCCGCGTACGCCAGCTGGGCCTTGCCGGCGGCGGTGCTGTACTTGCCGCGCACCTCGGCCGCCCGCATGGCCGCCTCGGTCTCGGCGAGCCGGCGCCCGGCGTCGCGCAGCGCCGGCGGGGCCAGCGACAGCGCCAGGTCCGCCAGCGTGGACTCGTCGCCGATCATGCCGATGAACTGGCGCATCACGCCCAGCCCCCCGGCCCGGGCGATCGCGCCGGTCTTCACCGGCAGGTCGCCGGCGACCATCCGCAGCAGTGTCGTCTTGCCGGCGCCGTTGGGCCCGACCAGGGCCACCTTGGCGCCCTCCCCGACCCGGAACGACACGTCGGTGAAGAGTTCCCGGCCGTCGGGGAGGATGTGCCCGACCCCTGCCACGTCCACGTATCCCACGCGGGCATCCTGCCCGAGCACCCGCCGGGTGGCCCAACCATTTACCGGGTCACGCGCAGCACCCGGTAGCCCTTCTGGCTGGCGTGCCGCCCGACCTGGCAACCCTGCTCGACCAGCCAGCGGTGCAGCGAGTCGCCGCCCAGGTGGCGGGCGACGACCAGCCAGGCGACCCCGTCCGGGGCGAGCCGGGGCAGCCAGCGCAGCAGCATCCGGTGCAGCTCGTCCTTGCCGACCCGGATCGGCGGGTTGGACCAGAGCTGGGCGAACGTCACGTCGGCGGGCACGTCGTCCGGTGCGGCGACCCGCACCCGGTCGGCCGCGCCGACCCGTGCCGCGTTGGCCGCGGTCAGCTCGCGGGCCCGCTCGTTGACGTCGACGGCCCAAACGGTCGCCGTGGGCGCCGAGGTGGCCAGCACGCAGGTGATCGGCCCGAAGCCGCAGCCGAGGTCGAGCAGGGCGCCGGTGGTGCCGGCGGGCGGCAGCTCCGCCTTGCGCAGCAGGACCGCCGTGCCGGGGTCGAGGCGCGCGGCGGAGAAGACGCCGCCGGACGAGGCGAGGGTGTAGTCGCGGCCGGCGACGGAGAACTCGACCTCGCGCGGGTGGGCGGCCGTCGCGGGCTCAGCGGTGAAGTAGTGGTCGCCGGTCACGCCGGCAATTCTCGCACCGCCGTCGCCGCCGTCCGGTCGGGGTCCGGGGGACGGCCCAGCACGACACGAAACAGCTAAGCCCACAATTTTCCATTATTACCCCCTAAAGGGACAATGGCTCCTACTCTGGGCGTCATGGTGTATCGGTACGAGTCCGATGAGGACGCATACATGGAGTACCCGGAGCCCGGGTCCGACCGGTCGGTGCTCGGTGCCGGTCCGCCGCCCCCGGCCGGCCCCTCCCCGTCCCGCTTCCCGACGCCGTCGCTGCCCCGGGCCAACCAGGTCGCGCTGCCTTCCGCCGGGCCGGAACCGGTCCGCGCCGCCGCCCCGGTGCCGTCCCCGCCGCACGCGCAGGCGTCCCCCACGCCGTACGAACAGGTGCCGCCGGCACCGGCCGCACAGCTGCCGCCACCGGTCGAGCCGCCCCTGGCGGTCGAGACACCCGCGCCGGCCGGACGGCCCGTGCCACAGCGCGGCGGCGGCCGGCTGTGGCAGGTGCTGGTCGGCGGCGCGGCCGTGCTCGTGCTGCTCGCGCTCTGCGGCCTCGGCGCCGCCGCCCTGCTCGACGAGCGCGACAAGACGCCGCAGGCCACGCCCACCGGGCAGCCGGAGGTCGCCGAGTCGGCCGAGGCCGGGGCGCACGACCTGGACTCCCGGGACACCGACCAGGCGCCGCTGACGGCCAAGGAACTCTTCCCGGGCAAGCAGCTCGTCGTCGCCGACGGGCAGCCCGCCTACCAGGTGCTCAAGACCCACTCCAGCGCCAGTTGCGCGGTGGCGGCCACCGGGGAGGTCGCCGACCTGCTGGACCGCCTCGGCTGCAACCAGGTGGTCCGCGCCACGCTGCGGACGCCCGACGGCGACCTCCTGGTCACCACCGGCCTGTTCAACCTCACCGACCGGGCCAACGCCGAACGCGCCCGGGACCGGATCCGGCAGCTGCTCGACGAGCGGGAGGGCCGGTTCCGGGGCATGGCCGCCGACGACGACACCGAGGCGATCGCCACCGCGCCGGCCCGGGTCGGCTGGCAGGTGCGCGGCCACTACCTCGCGTACGCGGTGGTCGCCCGCAGCGACGGCGAGACCATCCGGTCCGGCGACACGAAGGCCCGCGAGGTCCTCTTCGACATGATCGAGCTGCACCTGAACCGGGGTGTGCTGGAGCGCCGCGCCGACGGCGGGACGGCCGGCCAGCCGACCGACGAGGGCGCGGACCGCACCGGCACACAGGACGGCGGGGATCTGCCGGGCGAGTGACGGCACCTCCGGTGTGGACGGGTGCGCGGGCCACGGGGCCGCGCACCCGTTCCGCGCGGCCCCACCGACGCCGGCACCCGCCCAGGTCGATCCGGGCCCCGCAGCAGGTCCCGCGCCCGGTCGTGCGCCGTCCCGGCGGTCAGCCCTCCAGGGGTACGCGCAGCCGCCGGGTCGCCTCGGCGCGGCGGGCGTACTCGGCCGGGTCGTCCGGGTAGCCCACGGCGACCAGGGTCAGCCCGTGCGCCGGCGCCACGGTCACCTCGCTGGCGCGATCCCGGCGGGTGAGCAGGCTGCCCGGCCACTCGACGGGCCGGCGCCCGTCCCCGGCGACCAGCATCGCGCCGACCAGGCTGCGCACCATCGCCTGGCAGAACGCGTCGGCCTGCACGGTCGCGACGAGGATGCCGTCCGGGTCCCGCCGCCAGTCCAGCCGGGTCACCTCCCGCAGCGTGGTGGCGTTCTCCTTGCGCCGGCAGTACGCGGCGAAGTCGTGCTCCCCCACCAGTCCCGCCGCGGCGGCGTTCAGCGCGTCCAGGTCGAGCGGCTTCGGCCAGGCCAGCACCTCGTGCCGGCGCAACGGCTCGGCGCCCCACGGCGCGTCGGTCACCCGGTACTCGTAGCGGCGGAAGGTGGCGGAGAACCGGGCGTCGAAGTCGGCGGGCACCTCGGCCATCGCCCGCACCCGCACGTCGGTGGGGAGCAGCCGGGCCAGCCGGCGCAGCAGCCGCCCCTCGTGCTCCCGCCACACGGCGGTGGGCAGGTCGACGTGGCACACCTGCCCGGTGGCGTGCACCCCGGCGTCGGTGCGGCCCGCCACGGTCAACCCGGTCGCCGTGCCCGCGCCGAGCACCAGGTCGAGGGTCTCCACGAGCACCCCGGCGACCGTGCGCCGGGTCGGCTGGGCGGCCCAGCCGGAGAAGCCCGACCCGTCGTACGCGACGTCCAGTCGGAGCCGGGTGCGCTCGTCCACTCGTACCTCCGCCTCATGGGTCGGGCCCGGCACCCCGTGAGGGATGCCGGGCCCGACGGTGGCCTGGATCAGGCCTTGTCGTTCTCGCCGGCCTCGTCGCTGTCCTCGCGGGCGGCGGCGGTGTCGCCGGACGCCGACACGGGCGCCTCGGCGTCCTGGTCGCCCGAGTTCGACTTCGGGGTCTCCTCCGCCGGGGCGAGCGCCTCGACCTTGTCCTGCTGCGCGGCCTTGCGGGCCGCGGTCTTCTTGTTCGCCTTCGGCTCGGCGACCTGAAGCTCCTCGACCAGCTCGATGATCGCCATCGGCGCGGCGTCACCCTTGCGCGGACCGGTCTTCACGATCCGGGTGTAGCCACCGTTGCGGTTGGCGTACCGGGGCGCGATCTGGTCGAACAGGGCGTAGACCACGTCCTTGTCCTTGACGACGCCCAGCACCCGCCGGCGGGACGCCAGGTCGCCGCGCTTGGCCTTGGTGATGAGCTGCTCGGCCAGCGGACGCAGCCGCCGGGCCTTCGTCTCGGTGGTCTGGATCTTGCCGTGCTGGAACAGCGCGGTGGCCAGGTTGGCCAGCATGAGCCGTTCGTGCGCGGGGCTGCCGCCGAGGCGGGGGCCCTTGGTGGGCGTGGGCATGCTTGGTGCTCCTCAGGTGTGGCGGCAGCGCGGACTAGAGCTGCTCGGTCTCGCGGTAGTCGTCGGTGTCGTAGTCGGCCTCGCCGAAGGCGTCCACGACGTGCGCCGGGTCGAAGTTCGGAGCCGAGTCCTTCAGCCCGAGACCCATCCCGGCGAGCTTCATCTTGACCTCGTCGATCGACTTCTGGCCGAAGTTGCGGATGTCGAGGAGGTCGGCCTCGGTACGCCCGATGAGCTCACCAACGGAGTTGATGCCCTCGCGCTTGAGGCAGTTGTAGGAGCGGACGGTCAGGTCCAGCTCCTCGATCGGCAGCGCCAGGTCCGCCGCGAGCTGGGCGTCCTGCGGGGACGGCCCGATGTCGATGCCCTCGGCGGTCTCGTCCAGCTCCCGGGCCAGACCGAACAGCTCCACCAGCGTCGAACCGGCCGAGGCCAGCGCCGTACGCGGACCCATCGACGGCTTGGTCTCGACGTCGATGATCAGCCGGTCGAAGTCGGTCCGCTGCTCGACACGGGTCGCCTCGACGCGGTAGGTCACCTTGAGCACGGGCGAGTAGATCGAGTCGACCGGGATCCGGCCGATCTCGGCGCCCGCCTGCTTGTTCTGCGCCGCCGTGACGTAGCCGCGGCCCCGCTCGACGGTCAGCTCCATGTCGAGCCGGCCCTTGCCGTTGAGGGTGGCGAGCTTGAGGTCCGGGTTGTGCACCGAGACGCCGGCCGGCGGCTGGATGTCACCCGCGGTCACGTCGCCCGGGCCCTGCTTGCGCAGGTACATGCTGACCGGCTCGTCGTGCTCGGAGCTGACGCAGAGCTCCTTGATGTTCATGACGAGCTCGACCACGTCCTCCTTGACACCGGGGATCGTGGTGAACTCGTGCAGCACGCCGTCGATCTTGATCGAGGTGACCGCCGCACCCGGGATCGACGACAGCAGCGTACGCCGCAGCGAGTTGCCCAGGGTGTAGCCGAAGCCCGGCTCCAGGGGCTCGATGGTGAACCGGGACCGGGTCTCGTTGATCGACTCCTCGGAGAGGGTCGGTCGCTGGCTGATGAGCATGTCTTCTCTTCTCTTCCGGGGCGCCCGCCATATGACGCCCACGACAAACTGTTCCGGTGGCCCGCCCCCGTGAGGGCGGGCCACCGCAACGAGCTCCGACTACTTGGAGTAGAGCTCGACGATCAGCTGCTCCTGGACCTGCGTGTCGATGACCTGGCGGGCCGGGAGCGAGTGCACGAGGATCTTCATCTGGCTGGGGATCGCCTCCAGCCACGCCGGCACCGACCGCGAACCGGCCTGGGCCTGCGCCACCAGGAACGGGGTGAGCTCCTTGCTCTTGGCCCGCACCTCGATGATGTCGTGCTCCTTGACCCGGTACGACGGGATGTCGACCTTCTTGCCGTTCACGGTGAAGTGACCGTGCTTGACAAGCTGCCGGGCCTGGTCACGCGAGCTGGCGTAGCCGGCCCGGTAGACCACGTTGTCCAGCCGCGACTCGAGGATCTGCAGGAGGACCTCACCGGTCTTGGCCTGCTTGGCCACGGCCTCCTCGTAGTAACCGCGGAACTGCTTCTCCAGCACGCCGTAGACGCGGCGGGCCTTCTGCTTCTCACGGAGCTGGAGCAGGTACTCCGTCTCCTTCGTGCGGCCGCGGCCGTGCTGCCCGGGCGGGAACGGCCGGGACTCGAACGGGCACTTCGGACCATCGCACTTGCTGCCCTTGAGGAACAGCTTCATCTTCTCCCGCCGGCAACGGCGGCAGTCAGCACCGGTGTAACGAGCCATCTCTCTCTAACCTCTCAGACCCGGCGACGCTTCGGCGGACGGCACCCGTTGTGCGGCTGCGGCGTCACGTCGGAGATCTGACCGACCTCCAGGCCCACGGCCTGCAGCGAACGGATGGCGGTCTCCCGGCCGGAGCCGGGGCCCTTGACGAACACGTCGACCTTGCGCATGCCGTGCTCCATCGCCCGGCGCGCGGCGGCCTCGGCGGCGAGCTGCGCGGCGAACGGGGTCGACTTGCGGGAGCCCTTGAAGCCCACCTGGCCCGCGGAGGCCCAGGAGATGACCGCACCGGTCGGGTCCGTGATGGACACGATGGTGTTGTTGAAGGTGCTCTTGATGTGCGCCTGCCCGTGGGCGACGTTCTTGCGTTCCTTGCGCCGGACCTTCTTGACGGCGGCTCCGGCACGAGCCTTCGGTGGCATAAGTCTGTGCGCTCCTAGTTACTTCTTGCCGGGCTTCTTCTTGCCGGCGACGGTCCGCTTCGGGCCCTTGCGGGTGCGGGCGTTGGTCCGCGTCCGCTGGCCACGCACGGGGAGGCCCCGGCGGTGCCGGATACCGGCGTAGCAGCCGATCTCGACCTTGCGGCGGATGTCAGCGGCGACCTCGCGGCGCAGGTCGCCTTCAACCTTGTAGTTGGCCTCGATGTGGTCGCGGAGCTGGACCAGCTCCTCGTCCGTGAGGTCCCGGGCGCGCTTGTCCGGCGAGATGCCGGTGGCGGCGAGCGTCTCCAGGGCGCGGGTACGACCCACGCCGAAGATGTAGGTGAGCGCGATCTCCATCCGCTTTTCGCGGGGGAGGTCGACGCCGACTAGACGTGCCATGTGCGGGCGTGCTCCTCGTGGTGTTCTGGCGGAGGTGTGGACCCGTCCCACCCCGCTACCGACCGTTCCGCCTCCGGCGTCGTGCGCCGGCGACCGGGAACGGCCGCTGCCCGAGCGGGCCCCGGCCTCCGACCGGGGGTCAACCACGCAGAGGTACGCGTCGCGTACCGCTCGCGGCTGGGACGAGCATGTGATTCGTTGTCTGGATCCGCGGCCCGGACCGATTGCGGCCGGCCGTTGTCACACGGCCGGTCGGAACTGGTTCAGCCCTGGCGCTGCTTGTGGCGCGGGTCGGTGCAGATGACCATGACCCGGCCGTGCCGGCGGATGACCCGGCACTTGTTGCAGATCCTCTTGACGCTCGGCTTGACCTTCACGGTTGCCTTACTTCCCATCTGGCCCGAGGACGCGCCGAGGCGCGACGCCGGACGTCGAAGACGGACACGGGGACGTCCCGGCCGTCGTCAGGATTACTTGTAGCGGTAGACGATGCGCCCGCGGGTCAGGTCGTACGGCGAGAGTTCGACGACGACCCGGTCCTCCGGCAGGATGCGGATGTAGTGCTGCCGCATCTTGCCGCTGATGTGAGCCAGCACCTTGTGGCCGTTCGCGAGCTCCACCCGGAACATTGCGTTCGGCAGGGGCTCGATGACCCGACCCTCGATCTCGATGGCTCCGTCTTTTTTCGGCATGTCCTCCGCTGTCCTGACGTCGGTTACTCCGGACGGCCCACAACGTCTTACACGGGTGACTGATCAAGATCAGAAGCCCGCGCCAGCCGCGGCTCCGACTCCCACCGAAGCGCGGGGTGGGCATGCCGGAGTGGACGCTGTGCGCCGATCAGAAAGTGTACGCCCGCCTGCGGGCCGTCGCCAAACCGGCCACCCCGCGGAGCGCCGGACCACCCGAAAGGCGACAGTGATCCCCTCGACGCCCGCCCGGGCGCCGGCCGTGGGAGCGGTCCCCGACCCGCCGACGCCGTCGACCCCTCGAACACCAGGGCGCCTGTGACGACTCTCACGCGCGACCGGGGGGCCGGCGGCGCGCAGATCCGCGCTCAGACCGCCGGCGAGTCGGCGGGCTGGCGGGAGGTGACCAGTTCGCCGAGCCGGGCGCGGCCGCCGTCCGGCGCGGTCAGCACCCAGACGCCGTCCGGGAGCAGCGCCATCGTGTGCTCGACGTGCACCGCCATCGACCGGTCCCGGGTGACCACGGTCCAGCCGTCGGAGAGCTCGACCGTCCGGGGCGAACCCATCGTGATCATCGGCTCGATCGCCAGCGCCATGCCCGGCACCAGGCGCGGGCCCTTGCCCGGCCGCCCGTGGTTGAGCACGTGCGGGTCCTGGTGCATCTCGGTGCCGATGCCGTGCCCGCCGTAGCCGTCGACGATGCCGTACCGGCCACCCCTGCGGACCGCGTTCTCCACCGCGTGCGAGATGTCGGTGAGCCGGCCCTTGCCGCTGGCCGCACCCCGGGCGGCGGCGGCGATGCCCGCCCACATGGCGTCCTCGGCCACCTCGGCCATCTTCAGCAGCGCCGGGTCGACCTCGCCCACGCCGACCGTGATGGCGGCGTCGCCGTGCCAGCCGCCCAGCACCGCGCCGCAGTCGATCGAGATCAGGTCGCCGTCGCGGAGCACCTGCTGCGGCGACGGGATGGCGTGCACCACCTGCTCGTTGACCGACGAGCAGATCGACGCGGGGAAGCCGTGGTAGCCCTTGAACGAGGGGACGGCGCCGGCCTCGCGGATCGTGGACTCGGCGATGGCGTCCAGGTCGGCGGTGCTGACCCCGGGGGCGACCGCCTCCCGCATCCGACGCAGCGCCTCGGCGACCACCAGCCCGGCGGCCCGCATCTTCTCGATCTGGTCAGGGGTCTTCAGCTGGATGTCCAGCTGGGGACGACGCATGGAGCCGTTACCTTTCGTTGCCGAAGCCGAAGAGCGGGGCACGTCGGACGTACCCCGCTCTTCGCACTCTATCCGCCGGAGCCCGGCGGGACGTCAGCCGCCGTACGACCGCAGGGCGTCGATGGCGCGGACGGTGACGTCCTCCACCGGGCCGGTGGCGTCGATGCCCACCAGCTTGCCCTGGGCGCCGTAGTAGTCGACCAGCGGGGCGGTCTTGTCCGCGTACTCCCGCAGGCGGGTGGCGATGGTCTCCGGCTTGTCGTCGTCACGCTGGAACAGCTCGGCGCCGCACCGGTCGCAGATGCCCTCGCGGGTGGTCGCGTCGAACTCGACGTGCCAGATCTTGCCGCAGCCCCGGCACGTACGCCGGCCGGAGAGCCGCCGGATCACCTCGTCGTCGTCGACGACCAGCTCCAGCACCAGGTCCAGCGCGGTGCCCAGGTCGGCGAGGAGCTTGTCCAGCGCGGCGGCCTGCGGCGTGGTGCGCGGGAAGCCGTCGAGCAGGAAGCCCTCGGCGGCGTCCGGCTCGGCGAGCCGATCCCGCACCATGTTGATGGTGACCTCGTCGGGCACCAGCTCACCGGCGTCCATGTAGCGCTTCGCCTCGACCCCGAGCGGGGTGCCCTGCGAGACGTTCGACCGGAAGATGTCCCCGGTCGAGATCTTCGGGACCGAGAGGTGCGCGGCGACGAACTCGGCCTGCGTACCCTTGCCCGCACCCGGCGGGCCAACCAGAACGAGTCTCATCTACCGCAGGAACCCTTCGTAGTTCCGCTGCATGAGTTGGCTCTCGATCTGCTTGGTGGTCTCCAGACCGACGCCGACCATGATCAGGACAGCGGTGCCGCCGAACGGGAAGTTGAGGTACTGCTGCTTGTCCAGCCAGATGAAGAAGAAGTTCGGCAGGATCGAGATGATGCCCAGGTAGAGGGCGCCCGGCAGGGTGATCCGGCTGAGGATGAAGTCCAGGTAGTCGGCGGTCGGCTTGCCGGGGCGGATGCCCGGCACGAAGCCGCCGTACTTCTTCATGTTGTCCGCGACCTCGGTCGGGTTGAACGTGATCGAGACGTAGAAGTACGTGAAGAAGATGATCAGCAGGAAGTAGACCGAGATGTAGATCGGGCTGGTCGGGTCGACCAGGTTGTTCTGGATCCACGCCTGGGTCTTGCCCGGGTTGGTCTGGTCGAAGAACTGCAGCGCCAGCTGGGGCAGGTAGAGCAGCGACGAACCGAAGATGACCGGGATGACACCCGCCTGGTTGACCTTCAGCGGGATGTAGGTCGAGGTGCCGCCGTACATGCGTCGGCCGATCATCCGCTTGGCGTACTGCACCGGGATCCGGCGCTGCGCCTGCTCGATGAAGGTGACCGCGGTGATGACGACCAGGACCAGCGCGATGACGAGGAGGAACTTGCCCCAGCCGCCGGTCGCCTTGATCTGCCAGCCCTCGCTGGGGAGCCGGGCGGCGATCGAGGTGAAGATCAGGACGGACATGCCGTTGCCCACGCCCCGGTCGGTGATCAGCTCGCCGAGCCACATCACCACGCCCGTGCCGGCGGTCATCGTCATGACCAGGATGGTCAGCGTCAGCCAGTCCGGGATCCCGGTGCCCTCGGGGATGATCGGGAACTGGTCGCACTGGTTCTGGAAGAGCTGCCCGGAACGGGCCAGCGCCACGAACGCCGACGCCTGCAGGATGCCCAGGCCCAGGGTCAGGTAGCGGGTGTACTGGGTGATCTTCGCCTGGCCGGCCTGGCCCTCCTTGCGGAGCTGCTCCAGCCGTGGGATGACCACCGTCAACAGCTGCAGGATGATCGACGCGGTGATGTAGGGCATGATGCCCAGCGCGAAGACCGAGAGCTGCAGCAGCGCGCCGCCGGAGAAGAGGTTGAGCAGGTTCAGCACCCCGGTGGAGCCGTTCTCCAGGGTGTCGAGGCACTTCTGCACGTTGCCGTACGAGACACCCGGGCTGGGCAGCGTCGCCCCGAGCCGGTAGACCGCGATGATGCCTACTGTGAACAGCAGCTTCTTGCGCAGGTCAGGCGTACGGAACGCACTGAGAAAGGCGGACAGCAACTTCTTCCTCCTGCGCGCGGCGGGCCGCCGGTGAACCCGGGCGGGTCGGGGTGGGTGCCGGGCGAGCGCCCGATATCCATAGCTGGGAAGGGACTCTAACAGCCCGATCCCGGTCCGGGCAGATGTGCCCGGCTACATAAACCGAATCCGATGTTACCCGGCGCACACATGCCAGGTAGACCATGGCGCCCGCCCAGTTGAGACAACTGAGCGGGCGCCACAGGTCCTACAGCCCTTACAGCTCGGTGACGGTGCCACCGGCGGCGGTGATCTTCTCCTTGGCCGACGCGCTGAACGCGTGCGCCGACACCTGGAGGGCGACCCCGCCGAGGTCCCCGGTGCCGAGGACCTTGACCGGCTGGCCCTTGCGGACCGCGCCGGCCTCGACCAGCTCCAGCGGGCCGACCTGGCCGCCGTTCGGGAACAGTTCGGCGAGCCGGTCCAGGTTGACCACCTGGAAGACCACCTTGAACTTGTTCTTGAAGCCCTTCAGCTTCGGCAGGCGCATGTGGATGGGCATCTGCCCACCCTCGAACGCCGCCGAGATGTTCTTGCGGGCCTTGGAACCCTTGGTACCGCGACCGGCGGTCTTGCCCTTCGAGCCCTCACCGCGACCCACACGGGTCTTCGCGGTCTTGGCACCGGGCGCCGGACGCAGGTGGTGGACCTTGATCGTCATTACTCGACCTCCTCGACCTTCACGAGGTGGTTGACCGCGAAGATCATGCCGCGGATCTCCGGACGGTCCTCCTTGACCACCACGTCGTTGATCCGCTTGAGACCGAGCGAGCGCAGCGAGTCACGCTGGTTCTGCTTGGTCCCGATCTCGGACCGGACCTGGGTGACCTTCAGGCGAGCCATCAGGAAGCCACCCCCGCCCGCGACGCCAGCATGGCGGCCGGCGCGACGTCCTCGACCGGCAGGCCACGACGGGCGGCGACGGCCTCGGGGGACTCGAGCCCCTTCAGCGCCGCCACGGTGGCGTGCACGATGTTGATCGGGTTCGACGAACCGAGGCTCTTGGAGAGCACGTCGTGGATACCCGCGCACTCCAGCACGGCGCGCACCGGGCCACCGGCGATGACACCCGTACCGGCCGAGGCCGGCTTGAGCAGCACGACGCCGGCGGCGTCCTCGCCCTGCACCGGGTGCGGGATCGACTGACCGATCCGCGGCACCTTGAAGAAGTGCTTCTTGGCCTCCTCGACACCCTTGGCGATCGCCGCGGGCACCTCCTTGGCCTTTCCGTAGCCCACGCCGACGGTGCCGTCGCCGTCGCCCACGATCACCAGGGCGGTGAAGCTGAAGCGACGACCACCCTTCACGACCTTGGCGACGCGGTTGATCGCGACGACCCGCTCGAGGTGCGGGGTCTTCTCGACGGGCGCGTTTCCGCGGCCGCCCTCACGGCGGTTGTCGCGGCGACCACCCTCGTTGCCACCGGACCCGCCGCCACGGCGCTGTTGACCTGGCATCAGCAGCCTTCCTTCTCTCTCGTGACGGGGTTTCTAGAACTCGAGCCCGGCTTCGCGGGCGGCGTCGGCAAGCGCGGCGACCCGCCCCGCGTACCGGTTGCCACCGCGGTCGAAGACGACCTTGGAGATGCCGGCGGCCTTGGCCCGCTCGGCGAGCAGGGCGCCGACCTTGCCGGCCAGGGCGCTCTTGTCGCCCTCCGCACCGCGCAGCGACGCGTCCAGGGTCGAGGCCGACGCCAGGGTGTGACCCTTGGTGTCGTCCACGATCTGGGCGACGATGTGCCGCAGGGAGCGGGTGACCACGAGGCGGGGACGCTCGGCGGTGCCGCTGATGTTCTTGCGGACCCGGAAGTGCCGGCGCGCACGCCCGACGGCACGCTTGGCGGCGACGCCGCGGCGGCGCTTGAGCAGCGTGGCGCTCACTTCTTACCTGCCTTTCCAGCCTTGCGGCGGATGACCTCGCCCTGGTACTTCACGCCCTTGCCCTTGTAGGGCTCCGGCGGGCGGATCTTCCGGATGTTGGCGGCAACCTCACCGACCAGCTGCTTGTCGATGCCGGCCACGTGGAACAGCGTCGGCTTCTCCACCGTGAAGGTGATGCCCTCCGGCGCCGGCACCAGCACCGGGTGCGAGAACCCGAGAGCGAACTCCAGGTCCTTGCCCTTGGCGGTGACGCGGTAACCGGTACCGGCGATCTCCAGGCTCTTGCGGTAGCCCTCGGTGACGCCGACGATCATGTTGGCGACCAGGGTACGGCTCAGGCCGTGCAGCTCCTTGGCCTTGCGCTCGTCGTTCGGGCGGTTGACGTTCAGCTGCCCGTCCTCGGCCCGGTCGATCGTGATCGGCTCGGCCAGGGTGTGCGAGAGCTCGCCCTTCGGGCCCTTGACCTTGACGGTCTGCCCGTCGATCGTGATGTCGACGCCGGCTGGCACCGGGATCGACTTACGTCCAATACGCGACATTTCTACCTGTCTCCCGTTACCAGACGAAGGCGAGGACTTCCCCGCCAACGCTCCGCTTGCGGGCCTGCCGGTCGGTGAGCAGCCCCTGGGACGTCGAAATGATCGCCACGCCCAGCCCGCCGAGCACCCGCGGGAGCCCGTCCGACTTGGCGTAAACCCGCAGACCGGGCTTGGACACTCGCTTGATGCCGGCCAGGCTCCGCTCGCGGTTCTGGCCGTACTTCAGCTCGACGACCAGTCGCTTGCCGACGGCGCCCTCCTCGGGCTCCTCGACCGACCAGGTGGCGATGTAGCCCTCGGCCTTGAGGACCTCGGCGATGTTCGCCTTGATCTTCGAGTAGGGCATCGTCACCCGGTCGTGGTACGCCTGGTTGGCGTTACGCAGACGCGTGAGCATGTCTGCGATCGGGTCGGTCATCGTCATGGATTTCGTCAGCCTTTCTCGCCGGGGTTCCCGGGGCCTTCCGCCCCGGGCCTACGGCGAAGAGCAATACGTGATCGGTGCAAGGGGTCCCGGCCCGGCGGCCGGGACGCGGTCGCCCTTACCAGGAAGCCTTGGACACGCCCGGCAGCTCACCGCGGTGGGCCATCTCCCGGATGCAGACCCGGCAGAGACCGAACTTGCGGTAGACCGCCTTGGGACGCCCGCACCGCTGGCAGCGGGTGTACGCGCGAACCGAGAACTTCGGCTTCGCGGCCGCCTTGAGGATCAGCGCCTTCTTGGCCATCTCAGTTCTCCTTGAACGGGAAGCCCAGGAGCTTGAGCAGCGCCCGGCCCTCGTCGTCGGTCGTGGCGGTCGTGACCACCGTGATGTCCATGCCCCGCTGCCGATCGATCTTGTCCTGGTCGATCTCGTGGAACACCGACTGCTCGGTCAGCCCGAACGTGTAGTTGCCGTGCCCGTCGAGCTTGCGTCCGTCCAGACCGCGGAAGTCGCGGATACGCGGCAGCGCGATCGACAGCAGCCGGTCCAGGAACTCCCACATCCGGTCGCCGCGGAGGGTCACCTTCGCGCCGATCGGCATGCCCTCGCGCAGCTTGAACTGCGCGATGGACTTGGTCGCCCGCCGCACCTGCGGCTTCTGGCCGGTGATGGTGGCCAGGTCCCGGACCGCGCCGTCGATCAGCTTGGCGTCCCGGGCGGCCTCGCCGACACCCATGTTTACGACGATCTTGACCAGCCGCGGCACCTGCATCGGGTTGCCGTAGTTGTGCTGCTCCTGCAGCTGGGCCACGATCTCGTTGCGGTACCGCTCCTTGAGGCGCGGCATGGTCTTGGTTTCGGTAGCCGTGGTCATCACAGGTCCTTACCGGTGCTACGCGCGATGCGGACCTTCTGGCCGTTTTCGTCGATCCGGTAACCGACGCGGGTCGGCTTGCCGTCGGAGTCCACGACCTGCACGTTCGAGACGTGGATCGGGGCCTCCTGGGTGACGATGCCACCGGTCTTGGCGCCACGCTGGGTGGTGCTGATGCGGGTGTGCTTCTTGACCCGGTTCACGCCCTCGACCAGGACCTTGTCCTGCCGCGGGTAGGCCGCGATGACCTTGCCCTTGGCACCCTTGTCCTTGCCGGCGATGACGACGACCGTGTCGCCCTTCTTGACCTTCACGGTCACAACACCTCCGGCGCGAGAGAGATGATCTTCATGAACCGCTTGTCCCGCAGTTCCCGACCCACCGGGCCGAAGATACGGGTGCCGCGCGGGTCCCCACCGTCCTTGATGATGACGGCGGCGTTCTCGTCGAAGCGGATGTACGAACCGTCCGGCCGCCGCTTCTCCTTGGCGGTGCGAACGACGACGGCCTTGACGACGTCGCCCTTCTTCACACCGGCACCCGGGATCGCGTCCTTGACGGTGGCCACGATGACGTCGCCGATGCTCGCGTAGCGCCGACCGGAGCCACCGAGAACCCGGATGCACAGGATCTCCCGAGCACCCGTGTTGTCGGCGACGCGCAGTCGCGACTCCTGCTGAATCACGTCTATCTCCTATGTCTGCCGGTTCTCCGGCCGCGCAGGGCGGCCGGAGCCTGGCGGAACCCGCGCCCGACTGACGCCGGGCGAGCTTGAGCCTTCGCTACTTGGCCTTTTCCAGGATCTCCACGAGCCGCCACCGCTTCGTGGCGGACAGCGGCCGGGTCTCCATGATCAGGACCCGGTCGCCGATGCCGGCGGTGTTCTGCTCGTCGTGCACCTTCAGCTTGCTGGTACGGCGCATGATCTTGCCGTACAGCGCGTGCTTGACCCGGTCCTCGACCTCGACGACGACGGTCTTTTCCATCTTGTCGCTGACCACGAGGCCCTCACGCACCTTGCGGCGGGCCCGCGCGGCGGCGGTGGTGTTCTCGCTCATGATGCAGTCACCTCAGTCGGCGCGGCCGAGAGACCCAGCTCGCGCTCACGCATGATCGTGTAGATCCGGGCGATCTCCCGACGGATGACCTGCAGCCGCCGGTTGTTGTCCAGCTGCCCGGTTGCGGCCTGCACGCGGAGGTTGAACAGCTCCGCCTTGGCCTCGCGCAGCTTCGTGACCAGCTCCTCCTCGGAGAGCTCACGCAGCTCGGAGGCCTTAACGCCCGCTGCCATCAGGATTCACCCACTTCGCGCGTAACAATGCGGCACTTCATCGGGAGCTTGTGGATCGCGCGACGCATCGCCTCTCGCGCGATCTGCTCGTTGGGGAAGGACATCTCGAAGAGAACCCGCCCCGGCTTCACGTTGGCGACCCACCACTCGGGCGAACCCTTACCGGAACCCATCCGGGTCTCGGCAGGCTTCTTGGTGAGGGCCTGGTCCGGGAAGATCGTGATCCAGACCTTGCCACCACGCTTGATGTGGCGGGTCATCGCGATACGCGCCGACTCGATCTGGCGGTTGGTCACGTACGCCGGCTCGAGAGCCTGGATCCCGAACTCGCCGAACACCACCCGGTTACCACCCTTGGACGCGCCACTGCGGTCCGGGTGGTGCGGCTTGCGGAAGCCCTTCGGGGGCTTGCGCGGCATCAGCATCTGTCAGCCCTCCTGCTGCGTTTCTGCCGCGGCGGAGACGGCGGCGGGATCCACCGCGTCACCACTCGGCGTCTCGGCCTGCTGCGCGATGGTGGTCGCGGCGGCCCGGCCGGCCTCGGTGCCGCCGGCGGTCGTGCCGGACGAGCCGGACCGACCACGGCGCGGCCGCTCGGGGCGGTCGCCGCGCTCACGGCGCGGGCGCGACGGAGCCTCGGCCGGGGTCTCCCGACCCGGCACCGCGTCGCCCTTGTAGATCCAGACCTTCACGCCGATCCGGCCGAAGGTGGTACGGGCCTCGAAGAAGCCGTACTCGATGTTGGCCCGCAGCGTGTGCAGCGGAACCCGGCCCTCGCGGTAGAACTCGGTCCGGCTCATCTCGGCGCCGCCGAGACGGCCCGAGACCTGGACCCGGATGCCCTTGCAGACCGGGTTCTTCATCGCGGACTGCATGGCCTTGCGCATCGCCCGGCGGAAGCTGACCCGGCTGGACAGCTGCTCGGCGACGCCCTGGGCGACGAGCTGCGCGTCCGACTCGGGGCTCTTCACCTCGATGATGTTCAGCTGGACCTGCTTGCCGGTCAGCTTCTCGAGCTCGCCGCGGATCCGGTCGGCCTCCGCGCCCTTACGGCCGATGACGATGCCCGGCCGGGCGGTGTGGATGTCGACGCGGACCCGGTCCCGGGTGCGCTCGATGTCGACCTTGGAGATGCCGGCACGCTCGAGGCCCTTGGACATCATGCGGCGGATCTTGACGTCCTCGCCGATGTAGTCCTTGTAGAGCTTGTCCGCGAACCAGCGGGACTTCCAGTCGGTCGAGATGCCGAGCCGGAACCCGTGCGGGTGAACCTTCTGACCCATTACTCGGCGCCCTCCGTCTTGCTCTGCGTCTCAGCCGGCTCCGCCTGCTTCGCCGGGGCCGCCTTCTTCGCCGCGGCCTTCTTCGGCGCGGCCGGCGCCACGGCCTCGACCGCGACGGTGATGTGGCAGGTCCGCTTGCGGATCCGGTACGCCCGGCCCTGCGCCCGCGGCTGGAACCGCTTCATGGTCGGGCCCTCGTCCACGTACGCCTCGCTGACGAGCAGCGCGTCGGGGTCCAGCCGCTCGTTGTTCTCCGCGTTGGCGATCGCGCTCGCGAGCACCTTGTACACCTGCTCGCTCGCAGCCTGCGGCGCGAACTGCAGCACCGTGAGCGCCTCCTTCGCGGGCAGGCCGCGGACGAGGTTGACCACCCGGCGCGCCTTCATCGGCGAGATGCGCACGTGCCGCGCAACCGCCCGCGCGCCCGGAAGCACCGGAGCGTCGCCCTTTCCTGGCATCGCTGTAACCCCTTGTTCCTCTATCCGTATGCCCGCGGCGTCAGCGCCGACGGCTCTTCCGGTCGTCCTTCTCGTGACCCTTGAACGTGCGGGTCAGCGCGAACTCGCCGAGCTTGTGCCCGACCATCGCCTCGGTCACGAACACCGGGACGTGCTTGCGTCCGTCGTGCACGGCGATCGTGTGACCCAGCATCTCCGGGATGATCGTCGAGCGCCGCGACCAGGTCTTGATGACGTTCTTCGAGCCCTTGTCGTTCTGCGTCTCCACCTTCTTGAGCAGGTGGTCGTCGACGAACGGGCCCTTCTTCAGGCTGCGAGGCATGTCTTATCTCCCTCAGCCGCGCTTACGCGTGGCGTAGCGGCGGCGGACGATCAGCCGGTCACTCGGCTGGCCCTTACGACGGGTGCGGCCCTCGGGCTTACCCTGTGGGTTGACCGGGTGGCGACCGCCGGAGGTCTTACCCTCACCACCACCGTGCGGGTGGTCGACCGGGTTCATCGCGACACCACGGACGGTCGGGCGCTTGCCCTTCCACCGCATACGGCCGGCCTTGCCCCAGTTGATGTTCGACTGGTCGGCGTTGCCGATCTCGCCGATGCTGGCGCGGCAGCGCACGTCGACCCGCCGGATCTCGCCGGACGGCATGCGCAGGGTCGCGTACGCGCCCTCGCGGCCGAGCAGCTGGATGCCGACGCCGGCCGAGCGGGCCAGCTTGGCGCCGCCGCCCGGACGCAGCTCCACGTTGTGGATCGTGGTACCGACCGGGATGTTGCGCAGCGGCAGGTTGTTGCCCGGCTTGATGTCGGCGCCCGGACCGGACTCGACGGCGTCGCCCTGCTTCAGGTCCTTCGGCGCGATGATGTAGCGCTTCTCGCCGTCGGCGTAGTGCAGCAGCGCGATGCGCGCGGTGCGGTTCGGGTCGTACTCGATGTGGGCGACCTTCGCCGGCACGCCGTCCTTGTCGACCCGCTTGAAGTCGATCAGACGGTACTGCCGCTTGTGACCGCCACCGTGGTGCCGCGTGGTGATCCGGCCGTGGGCGTTGCGTCCGCCCTTCTTCGGCAGCGGAGCCAGCAGCGACTTCTCGGGCGTCGACCGGGTGATCTCGGCGAAGTCGGCGACGCTCGAGCCACGCCGGCCCGGCGTCGTCGGCTTGTACTTACGGATAGCCATTGTCTACACCCCTCAGCTGACCGGGCCGCCGAAGGCCTCGATACGGTCACCGTCAGCCAGCTTCACCATCGCCCGCTTGGTGTCCTTGCGCTTGCCGAACCCGGTACGGGTCCGCTTGCGCTTGCCCTCGCGGTTGAGCGTGTTGACCGTCAGGACGCGGACGTTGAAGATCTGCTGGATAGCGATCTTGATCTCGGTCTTGTTCGCGTCCGGGTGCACCAGGAAGGTGTACCAGTTGCGGTTCAGCTCGCTGTAGCTCTTCTCCGAGACGACCGGCGCCACGATGATGTCGCGCGGGTCGGCGATCGTGCTCACTTGCCACCCTCCTCGGTGGTCTCGGCGGGAACACCGAGGAACTCGTCCAGGGCGTCCTTCGTGAAGACCACGTCGTCGGCCACCAGCACGTCGTACGTGTTGAGCTGGCCGGCTTCGATCAGGTGCACCCGCGGCTCGTTGCGCAGCGACACCCAGTTCAGCTCGTCGGTGCTGCTCAGCACGACCAGCACCCGGCGGGCGTCGGTCAGCTTGGTCAGCGTGGCCAGGGCGGCCTTGGTCGACGGCTTCTCGCCCGAGACGAACGCCTCGACGACGTGCACCTGCCCGGCGCGGGCCCGGTCCGACAGGGCGCCACGCAGGGCGGCGGCCTTCATCTTCTTCGGGGTGCGCTGGCTGTAGTCGCGCGGCACCGGGCCGTGCACCACGCCACCGCCGGCGAACTGCGGCGCGCGGATCGAGCCCTGCCGGGCACGACCGGTGCCCTTCTGCTTGTACGGCTTCTTGCCGCCGCCGGCGACCTCGCCGCGGGTCTTGGTCTTGTGCGTGCCCTGCCGGGCCGCCGCGAGCTGGGCCACCACGACCTGGTGCATCAGCGCGACGTTGGCCTGGACGTCGAAGATGTCGGCGGGCAGCTCGACGGAGCCGCTCTTGTTGCCTTCGACGGTGAGGACGTCAACGGTGGTCACTTGGCCGCACCGCCCTTCTTCGCCTTGGTCTTGGCCGCGGTACGGACCAGGACCAGCGCGCCCTTCGGGCCGGGAATGGCACCGCGGACGAGCAGGAGGTTGTTCTCGGTGTCGACCGCCTGGACGGTCAGGTTCTGGACGGTGTAGCGCACGCCACCCATCCGGCCGGCCATCCGGGTGCCCTTGAAGACACGGCCCGGGGTGGCGCAGGCGCCGATGGAGCCCGGCGAGCGGTGCTTGCGCTCGACACCGTGGCTGGCGCGCAGACCGTGGAAGCCGTGCCGCTTCATCGGGCCGGCGTAGCCCTTGCCCTTGGTCTTGCCCGTGACGTCGATCGAGACACCGGCCGGGAACTCCTCGACCGTGACCTCCTGGCCGAGCGAGTACTCCGCCGCGTCGGCGGTGCGCAGCTCGACGATGTGCCGGCGCGGCGCGACGTCGGCCTTCGCGTAGTGCCCGCTGATCGGCTTCTTGACCTTGCGCGGGTCGATCGTGCCGTACGCCAGCTGGACCGCGGAGTAACCGTCCTTCTCGGCGCTACGAACCTGGCTGATGACGCACGGGCCGGCCTGAACCACGGTCACGGGGACAACTCGGTTGTTGTCCCAGACCTGGGTCATGCCGAGCTTTGCGCCCAGGATCCCCTTGACTTGCCTGTCCATTTGTCCGGTCCCTACAGCTTGATCTCGATGTCGACGCCAGCCGGCAGGTCGAGGCGCATGA
Source organism: Micromonospora sp. URMC 106 (assembly GCF_051386395.1). Classification (NCBI taxonomy): domain Bacteria; kingdom Bacillati; phylum Actinomycetota; class Actinomycetes; order Micromonosporales; family Micromonosporaceae; genus Micromonospora; species Micromonospora sp. URMC 106. Next base: position 10,742 of record NZ_JBPQTP010000068.1, on the reverse strand, counting down.
GCGAGTCGACCGTCTTCGGGGTCGGGTCGATGATGTCGATCAGCCGCTTGTGCGTGCGCATCTCGAAGTGCTCGCGCGAGTCCTTGTACTTGTGCGGCGAGCGGATAACGCAGAAACGGTTGATCTCCGTGGGCAGCGGCACCGGGCCCGCGACCTGCGCCCCGGTACGCGTCACCGTCTCGACGATCTTCCGAGCCGAGGAGTCGACGACCTCGTGGTCATAGGCCTTGAGCCGGATGCGGATCTTCTGTCCCGCCATGGTGGCTTCTGTTCCTTCTCTCGATGCCGCTGTGTTGCGGGCGCCTGTACCGGCTGGCACAGGCCCTCTTCGCCGACCCCCGCGGTCGGGCGTGTCGCGCCCTCGGGCCAGGCTCCGCCCCGGGACTCCGGAGCGGTTCTGACCGCGCGGTGGGTCAAGGCGCCGATCGCACTACCGCGACCTGAACGCCGTGCGAGGGTGGTTGGCGGGCGCGCCGCCAACCACCCTACGCCCGACTGTCCTGCAGCCCGGAGGTTCAGCGGAAGCCGAACACGGGCAGCGAACTGTCGTTACGCAACCTGACTAGTATGCCGCACGACCGGCGGCGGGTCTAATCGGGGTTACCTAGCTCACTTGATGATCTTGGTGACGAACCCGGCGCCGACGGTGCGGCCACCCTCGCGGATCGCGAACTTGAGGTTCTCCTCCATGGCGATGGGCTGGATCAGCTTCACCGTCATGGTGGTGTTGTCACCCGGCATGACCATCTCGGTGCCCTCGGGGAGCGTGACGACACCGGTGACGTCCGTGGTCCGGAAGTAGAACTGCGGACGGTAGTTCTGGAAGAACGGGGTGTGCCGGCCGCCCTCCTCCTTGGAGAGGATGTAGACCGTCGCCTCGAACTCCGTGTGCGGGGTCGTGGTGCCCGGCTTGATGACGACCATGCCGCGCTCGACGTCCTCGCGCTTGATGCCACGCAGCAGCAGACCGACGTTCTCGCCCGCGCGGGCCTCGTCGAGCAGCTTGCGGAACATCTCGATGCCGGTGCAGGTGGTCTTCATCGACTTCTCGCGGATGCCGACGATCTCCACCTCCTCGTTCGGCTTGAGGATGCCGCGCTCCGCGCGACCGGTGACGACGGTGCCACGACCGGTGATCGTGAAGACGTCCTCGATCGGCATCAGGAACGGCTTGTCGGTCTCGCGCTCCGGCTGCGGGATCGCGGTGTCGACAGCGGTCATCAGGTCCAGCAGCTTCTGGGTCCACTCGGGGTCACCCTCGAGGGCCTTCAGCGCCGAGACCCGGACGACCGGCAGGTCGTCACCCGGGTACTCCTGCGAGGAGAGCAGCTCACGGACCTCGAGCTCGACGAGCTCCAGGAGCTCCTCGTCGTCGACCATGTCGCTCTTGTTGAGCGCCACGACGATGTACGGCACGCCGACCTGGCGGGCCAGCAGCACGTGCTCGCGGGTCTGCGGCATCGGGCCGTCGGTCGCCGCGACCACCAGGATCGCGCCGTCCATCTGCGCGGCACCGGTGATCATGTTCTTGATGTAGTCGGCGTGACCGGGGCAGTCGACGTGCGCGTAGTGCCGCGCCTCGGTCTGGTACTCGACGTGCGCGATGGAGATCGTGATGCCGCGGGCCTTCTCCTCCGGCGCCTTGTCGATCTCGTCGAACGGCGTGTACGGGTTGAGGTCCGGGTACTGGTCGTGCAGGACCTTGGTGATGGCCGCCGTCAGCGTCGTCTTACCGTGGTCGATGTGACCAATGGTGCCGATGTTGACGTGCGGCTTAGTCCGCTCGAACTTCGCCTTCGCCACTGGTGTCCTCCTGTGGACTTCTTGGTTCGTTCGCCCCGGCGCGCCGGTCGGCGCTTAGGACTCTGTCGACAGCCTTTCCGGCCTGGCGGCCGGAGAGCTTTGGTGGGTTCTGCGGCGATGAAGCCTACAGGCCCGGTCTCACGCGTTCCGACCGAGGTGGCCGCGGGCGGGAGCACCCTCCCGCGACCGCCCCGGATCATCGATCACGTCAGATGAGGGTCACTCACCCGTCGCCTTGGCGATGATCTCCTTCGCGACCGAGGCCGGAACCTCGGCGTAGGAGTCGAACTGCATGCTGTAGCTAGCCCGGCCCTGGGTCTTCGACCGCAGGTCGCCGACGTAGCCGAACATCTCCGACAACGGCACCAGGGCCCGGACGACGCGGGCGCCGCTGCGCTCCTCCATCGCCTGGATGATGCCACGGCGGGAGTTGAGGTCGCCGATGACGTCACCCATGTTCTCCTCAGGAGTGGTGACCTCAACGGCCATCATCGGCTCGAGCAGCGCGGGGTCGGCCTTGCGGGCCGCCTCCTTCATCGCCATCGAGCCGGCGATCTTGAACGCCATTTCCGACGAGTCGACCTCGTGGTACTGGCCGTCCACCAGGGTGAGCTTGATGCCCACCAGGGGGAAGCCGGCGAGGATGCCGTACTGCATGGCGTCCTGCGCGCCCGCGTCCACCGACGGGATGAACTCCCGGGGGATGCGGCCACCGGTCACGGCGTTGGCGAACTCGTAGGTCGGGGCGTCGTTGCCCAGCGGCAGCGGCTCCAGGCTGATGATCACCCGGGCGTACTGGCCGGAGCCACCGGTCTGCTTCTTGTGGGTGTACTCGACCTTCTCCACCTTGCGGCGGATGGTCTCGCGGTACGCCACCTGCGGCTTACCGATGTTCGCCTCGACGTTGAACTCGCGGCGCATCCGGTCGACCAGGATGTCCAGGTGCAGCTCGCCCATGCCGGAGATGACCGTCTGACCGGTCTGGTCGTCCAGCTTGACGCGGAAGGTCGGGTCCTCCTCGGCCAGCCGCTGGATGGCGGTGCTGAGCTTCTCCTGGTCGGCCTTGGTCTTCGGCTCGATGGCCACCTCGATGACCGGCTCCGGGAAGGTCATCGACTCCAGGATGACCGGGTTCGCCGGGTCGCACAGGGTGTCACCGGTGGTGGTCTGCTTGAGACCCTGCACCGCGATGATGTCGCCGGCCTGGGCCGAGCTGCGCTCTTCCCGCTTGTTGGCGTGCATCTGGTAGATCTTGCCGATCCGCTCCTTGCGGTCCTTGGTGGAGTTGACCACCTGGGAGCCGGACTCGAGCGTCCCGGAGTAGATCCGGACGTAGGTGAGCTTGCCGAGGTGCTTGTCCGTCTGGATCTTGAAGGCCAGGCCGGAGAACGGCTCGGACACCGACGGCTTGCGCTGCATCGGGGTCTCGCCGTCGGTGGCCGTGCCCTCGATCGCCGGGATGTCCAGCGGCGACGGCAGGTACGCGACGACCGCGTCCAGCATCGGCTGGATGCCCTTGTTCTTGAAGGCGGTACCGGTGAGGACCGGGTTGGCCTTGCCGGCGATGGTGGCCCGACGGATGGCGGCCTTGATCTCCTCGACGGAGATCTCCTCGCCCTCCAGGTACTTCTCCATCACCGCGTCGTCGACGTCGGCCAGGGTCTCCATCAGCTTCTCGCGCCACTCCGCGGCGGAGTCGGCGAGGTCGGCCGGGATCTCCTCGACCGCGTAGTCCTCGCCCTTCTGGGTCTCGCCGCGCCAGGTCAGGGCCCGCATCTCGACCAGGTCGACCACGCCGATGAAGTCGGACTCGGCGCCGATCGGGATCTGGAGCACCAGCGGGGTGGCGTTGAGCCGGTCGATCATCATCTGCACGCAGCGGAAGAAGTCGGCGCCGGTCCGGTCGAGCTTGTTGACGAAGCACATCCGGGGGACGTTGTACTTGTCGGCCTGGCGCCAGACGTTCTCCGTCTGGGGCTCCACGCCGGCGACGCCGTCGTAGACAGCGACCGCACCGTCCAGCACCCGCAGCGACCGCTCGACCTCGACCGTGAAGTCGACGTGGCCGGGCGTGTCGATGATCTGGATCGTGTGGCCCTTCCACTCACACTTGGTGGCAGCGGAGGTGATGGTGATACCACGCTCCTGCTCCTGCTCCATCCAGTCCATGACGGCGGCGCCCTCGTGGACCTCACCGATCTTGTACGTGATGCCGGTGTAGAACAGGATCCGCTCGGTGGTAGTGGTCTTACCGGCATCGATGTGCGCCATGATGCCGATGTTGCGTACGTTGGCGAGCGCGTCTGCGGCGGCCACTTCAATCCCTACTTATCGTCGTCTCGACACAACTGGTGGCGGTTCCGGCGCCACGCGGGCGCCGGAACCAGGGTGTTACCAGCGGTAGTGCGCGAAGGCCTTGTTGGACTCGGCCATCTTGTGCGTGTCCTCGCGCCGCTTGACGGCGGCGCCGAGGCCGTTGCTCGCGTCCAGCAGCTCGTTCATCAGCCGCTCGACCATGGTCTTCTCGCGCCGGGCGCGGGAGTAGGTGACCAGCCAGCGCAGGCCCAGGGTGGTCGCCCGGGCCGGACGGACCTCGACCGGGACCTGGTAGGTGGCGCCACCGACGCGGCGGCTGCGCACCTCGAGGGTCGGCTTGACGTTGTCCATCGCCCGCTTGAGGGTGACGACCGGGTCGGTGCCGGACTTCTCACGGCAGCCCTCGAGGGCCGCGTAGACGATGCGCTCGGCGAGCTGACGCTTACCGCGCAGCAGGATCTTGTTCACCAGCTGGGTGACCAGCGGCGAGTTGTACACCGGGTCAGCGACCAGCGGCCGCCGCGGAGCGGGTCCCTTACGCGGCATGTCAGCTCTTCTCCTTCTTCGCGCCGTAACGGCTGCGCGCCTGCTTGCGGTTGCGGACACCCTGGGTGTCCAGCGAGCCGCGGACGATCTTGTAACGCACGCCGGGGAGGTCCTTCACACGGCCACCGCGGACGAGCACGATCGAGTGCTCCTGCAGGTTGTGTCCGACACCCGGGATGTAGGCGGTCACCTCGATCTGGCTGCTGAGCTTGACACGAGCGACCTTGCGCAGCGCCGAGTTCGGCTTCTTCGGGGTGGTGGTGTACACGCGGGTGCACACGCCGCGCCGCTGAGGGGAACCCTTCAGCGCCGGGGTCTTGGTCTTGCTCGTCTTCGCCTGGCGGCCCTTTCGGACCAGCTGCTGGATCGTGGGCACCGGGTTTCTCCGCTCCCTTCGACCGCCGGGTGGCGGCCGCGCCGTCTGCCGTAGCCGACCTGATGACCGGCTCTCCTACATTCCGACCAGGGCCACCTCGCGGCGGTCCCGGCACCCGCGGTCGGGCGTGTCGCCCAGCTCACGGTCCCGGCGCCGACGCTCACGCGTGTCGACCGGGGTCTTTCACCGACACACGGCAGGCCGCGCGTCGGGTCTTTGGCTTTGTCGTGCTCCCACGCGATCTCCGGCTCGCCGGATCCAGCGCACGCACGAGTTGCCCGGGCTTGCCCGGGCACAAGGGGAAAGAGTACCTACCACAACCGCACAGGTCAAAACGGAGGGGCCGGCGTAGCGGCTCACCCGCCCGCCGATCGAACCCGTCGCGCCTGCCCGCCCGTGATGGGCACCTACGGACACAAGTGTACCGGCTCTCCCAGGAAGCGGGCCGGCGACCCCGGCCCGTCCCGGCTCACGCCCGCCGCCGTGGCGGCGGCCCCGCCCCGCGCCCGCGGCGGGGCGTCACGCCAGCGCCACCAGCAACGCCAGCCCCAGCCCGAGCAGGCTGAGCAGCAGGCCCGCGCCGCCGCAGCTCACCCCGGCCACCGCCAACCCCCGCCCGGTGAAGCGGACCGCGGGGGGCGGGGCCACCCGGCGGATCTGCCGCAGCCCGAGCAGACCGGCCACCACCGCGCCCGCGCCCGCCAGCACGCCCAGCACCGTGAAGGCGCCGGCGGCCCACGCGCCGCCCATGCCGGCCGCGGCGCCGAAGCACACCACCAGCAGCGCGACGAGGATCGAGACGATCCCGGCCACCAGCGAGCCGACGGCGAGGCCGGAGGTGACCGGCGGCACGTCGAGGTGCACCACGCCGAACGGCGTGCCGGCGACCGCCTCGACCCGCTTCGGCGGGCGGGCGGGCTCCCGCGGCGGCGGAGGTGTGAGCGGCGCGGAGACCGGGCCCGCACCCCAGCCGGGACCCGGGCCGTGGGGCGCGCCCCAGCCGCCGCCGGCCGGGAGCGACGGCTGGGGGTGCCCCGTGCCGGCGGGCGGGGCGCCCGCGTCGGGACGCGCCCACTGCCCCGCGCCGGGCGGGGCGGGGTCCGGGTTCGCGGCGGGGGGCGCCGCGGGATCACTGCCCGGGAAGCGCGCCGGTTCCGTCACGGGTCCTCCTGTCGACTCCTCGGCGTCCACCGCCGCGCGACGGACACGGGTCAGGCTACCGCCGGCGGCCGGGCGGCCGGCCCCCGGCGGGACCCCGGTCCCCCGTTGATCAGTCCACGTTCGGCGCGAAGTCCTGCCCGTAGGGCGCGTCGGCGAGGCGGACCACCCCGATCACCACCGCGGCCACCACGCTGACCGCGACGAGGAACAGGCCCGTCCAGGCCAGCCGCTCCCCCTGGCGCAGCCAGGCGGCGCCGGTGAGGAAACCCTCCGAGGCGTACGCCTCCCGGCGCGCCTGCCGGGCGAGCTGGAGCGCCACCGTGGCGGGCACCACGCCGCCGATGAACAGGCCGGTCAGCGCGCCGATCAGGCCCAGCGCGAAGACCGCCTTCGCCTTGGTGGCCCGGGCCGGGTCCGGGTCGAGCGGGTGGCGCGGCGGCCCCGGCGGGACGACGGGCGCCTGCCCGGGTGCGGTCGTCATGCCCACCATCATGCCCCGGCCGTGCCGCAACGGACCGGCCGATCCCCGGGGACGCGGCGAGGCCCCCGGCGGGTGCCGGGGGCCTCGTCGTCCGTGCTGTTTAGCGGTACGACCCGAAGTCGAAGTCGTCCAGCGGAACCGCCTGGCCGCTGGCCGGCCCGAAGCCGTAGTCGGTCTCCGGGTAGCCGGTCATCGAGTAGACCTTGGCCTTCGCCTCCTCGGTCGGCTCGACCCGGACGTTGCGGTACTTGCTGATGCCCGTACCGGCCGGGATGAGCTTACCGATGATCACGTTCTCCTTGAGGCCGACCAGCGAGTCGCTGCGCGAGTTGATCGCCGCGTCGGTCAGCACCCGGGTGGTCTCCTGGAAGGAGGCCGCCGAGAGCCAGGAGTCGGTGGCCAGCGAGGCCTTGGTGATACCCATCAGCACCGGGCGACCGGCGGCGGGCTCGCCACCCTCGGAGACGAGTCGGCGGTTCTCCGACTCGAACAGCGCCCGGTCGACCAGCACACCCGGCAGGAACTCGGTCGAGCCGGAGTCGATCACCGTCACCCGCTTGAGCATCTGGCGGATGATGATCTCGATGTGCTTGTCGTGGATGAGCACACCCTGCGAGCGGTAGACCTCCTGGACCTCCTGGGTCAGGTGGACCTGGACCGCGCGCGGGCCGAGGATGCGCAGCAGCTCGTGCGGGTCGATGGTGCCCTCGGTGAGCTTCTCGCCGACCTCGACGTGATCGCCGTCGTGGGTCCGCAGCCGGACCCGCTTGGAGATCTTGTCGTAGACGATCTCGTCGCTGCCGTCGTCCGGCACCACGATGATCTTCCGCGACCGCTCGCCGTCCTCGATCCGGATCCGACCCGGGGTGTCGGCGATGGGCGCCTTGCCCTTCGGGACCCGGGCCTCGAAGATCTCCTGGACCCGGGGCAGACCCTGGGTGATGTCCTCACCCGCGACACCACCGGTGTGGAAGGTACGCATCGTCAGCTGCGTACCCGGCTCGCCGATCGACTGGGCGGCGATGATGCCGACCGCCTCGCCGACGTCCACGGTCTTGCCGGTCGGCAGCGAACGGCCGTAGCACGCGCCGCAGACGCCCAGCTTCGACTCGCAGGTGAGCACGCTGCGCACCCGGACCGTCTCCACCCCGGCGGCGACGATCTTGTCGACCAGGATCGAGTTGATGTCCTGGCCCCGCTCGGCGACGACGGTGCCGTCCGGGCCCTTGATGTCGTCGGCCAGCGTCCGCGCGTGCACGCTGGTCTCGGCGTGCTCGTGCACGACCAGCTTGCCGTCGAGCCGCTCGCCGATCTGCATCGGGATGGCGCGGTCGGTGCCGCAGTCCTCCTCGCGGATGATCACGTCCTGCGAGACGTCCACCAGACGACGGGTCAGGTAACCCGAGTCGGCGGTACGCAGGGCGGTGTCCGCGAGACCCTTCCGGGCACCGTGCGTGGAGATGAAGTACTCCAGCACGGACAGACCCTCCCGGTAGCTGGCCTTGATGGGCCGCGGGATGATCTCACCCTTCGGGTTGGCCACCAGACCACGGATCGCCGCGATCTGCCGGAGCTGGAGCAGGTTACCGCGGGCACCCGAGTTGATCATCTTCCACAGCGGGTTCTCCTGCGGCAGCGCGGTGTCCATCTCCTTGGCGACCTCGTTGGTCGCCTTGGTCCAGATCTCGATGAGCTCGCCGCGGCGCTCCTCGGCGGTCATCAGACCACGCTGGTACTGCTTGTCGATCCGGTCGGCTTCCTTCTCGTACCGCTCCAGGATCTCCCGCTTGCGCGGCGGAGCGATGACGTCCTCCATGCCGATCGTCACGCCGGACCAGGTGGCCCAGTGGAAACCGGCCTCCTTGAGCCCGTCCAGGGTGGCGGCCAGCGCCACCTTGGGGAAGCGCTCGGCGAGGTCGTTGACGATCGCGGAGAGCTGACCCTTGCGGATCTCGTAGTTCACGAACCGGTAGCCCTGCGGCAGCGTCTCGTTGAACAGCACCCGGCCGAGGGTGGTCTCCACCGTCAGCGGATCGCCCTCGACCCAGCCCTCCGGGGCGGTCCACGGCTCGCCGCCGGCGCCGTTGTCGACCCCGACCACGCCGCGCAGCCGGATCTTCACCGGGGCCTGCAGGTGCAGCTCGCCGTTGTCGAAGGCCATCCGGGCCTCGGCGTCCGAGCTGAACGCCCGGCCCTCGCCCTTCTCACCGGCGGTGAGGTGGGTGAGGTGGTAGAGACCGATGACCATGTCCTGGGTGGGCATGGTGACCGGCTTGCCGTCGGCCGGCTTGAGGATGTTGTTCGACGACAGCATCAGGATCCGCGCCTCGGCCTGGGCCTCGGCGGACAGCGGCACGTGCACCGCCATCTGGTCACCGTCGAAGTCGGCGTTGAACGCGGTGCAGACCAGCGGGTGGATCTGGATGGCCTTGCCCTCGACCAGCTGCGGCTCGAAGGCCTGGATGCCCAGCCGGTGCAGGGTCGGCGCCCGGTTCAGCAGGACCGGGTGCTCGCCGATGACCTCTTCCAGCACGTCCCACACGACCGGCCGCTGCCGCTCGACCATCCGCTTGGCGGACTTGATGTTCTGCGCGTGGTTGAGGTCCACCAGCCGCTTCATCACGAACGGCTTGAACAGCTCCAGCGCCATCTGCTTGGGCAGGCCGCACTGGTGCAGCTTGAGCTTCGGGCCGACCACGATGACCGAACGGCCGGAGTAGTCGACGCGCTTGCCCAGCAGGTTCTGGCGGAACCGGCCCTGCTTGCCCTTGAGCATGTCGGACAGCGACTTGAGCGGGCGGTTGCCCGGGCCGGTGACCGGCCGACCGCGACGGCCGTTGTCGAACAGCGCGTCGACGGCCTCCTGGAGCATCCGCTTCTCGTTGTTGACGATGATCTCGGGCGCGCCGAGGTCGATCAGCCGCTTGAGGCGGTTGTTCCGGTTGATCACGCGGCGGTACAGGTCGTTCAGGTCGGAGGTCGCGAAACGGCCACCGTCGAGCTGCACCATCGGGCGCAGGTCCGGCGGGATGACCGGGACGCAGTCCAGCACCATGCCGAGCGGCGAGTTGCGGGTGTTCAGGAACGCCGCGACCACCTTGAGCCGCTTGAGCGCCCGGATCTTCCGCTGGCCCTTGCCGGAGCGGATGGTCTCGCGCAGGCTCTCGGCCTCGGCGTCGAGGTCCATGTTCTGGACCAGCGCCTTGATGGCCTCGGCGCCCATGCCGCCGGTGAAGTACTCGCCGAACCGGTCGCGCAGCTCGCGGTAGAGCAGCTCGTCGGTGACCAGCTGCTTCGGCTCCAGCTTGCGGAAGGTGTCGAGCACCTCGTCCAGGCGGTCGATCTCGCGCTGGGCCCGGTCGCGGATCTGGCGCATCTCGCGCTCTCCGCCCTCCTTGACCTTGCGCCGGACGTCCGCCTTGGCACCCTCGGCCTCCAGCTCGGCCAGGTCGGCCTCGAGCTTGGCGGCCCGCTTCTCGATCTCCGAGTCGCGGCTGTTCTCGGCCTGCCGCTTCTCGGCCAGGATCTCGTTCTCGATCGTCGAGAGGTCGCGGTGACGCGCCTCGGCGTCCACGCTCGTCACGACGTACGAGGCGAAGTAGATGATCTTCTCGAGGTCCTTGGGGGCGAGGTCCAGCAGGTAGCCCAGCCGGCTCGGCACGCCCTTGAAGTACCAGATGTGGGTCACCGGAGCGGCGAGCTCGATGTGGCCCATCCGCTCACGACGGACCTTCGACCGGGTCACCTCGACGCCGCAGCGCTCGCAGATGATGCCCTTGAAGCGGACCCGCTTGTACTTACCGCAGTAGCACTCCCAGTCCCGCTGCGGACCGAAGATCTTCTCGCAGAAGAGCCCGTCCTTTTCCGGCTTCAGGGTGCGGTAGTTGATCGTTTCAGGCTTCTTGACCTCGCCGTGCGACCACTGACGGATGTCGTCGGCGGTGGCGAGGCCAATGCGCAGCTCGTCGAAGAAGTTGACGTCGAGCACTATGTCCCCTATGTCGTCGTCTGTACTGCTAGCTAGTGGGTGGGGTGGGGGGGGGGGGGGGGGGGGGGGGG
>NZ_JBPQTP010000067.1:0-37178 GCF_051386395.1 Micromonospora sp. URMC 106 | reverse complement strand
GAGATGTGTATAAGAGTCAGGGCCCCGACCCCGACGCCGGCCGAGGCGCCGGCGGACCCCGACCCCGTGACCGTGACTGAGAGGGACGCCTGATGCTGCATCCGACGAGGCAGAGCGCCGATCTCGCCTGGTTGCTCGACGATCTGGTGGAGCGGGTGCCGCCCGCCCGACAGGCGGTGGTGCTGTCGGCCGACGGGCTGTTGCTCGGCTCCTCCGCCGGCCTGGACCGCGCCGACGCCGAGCACCTGTGCGCGCTGGCGTCGGGCTTCTCCAGCCTGGCCCGGGGCGCGAGCCGGCACGTGGCCGGCGGGGCGGTCCGGCAGACCGTCGTGGAGATGGAGTCGGCGTACCTCTTCGTCACCGCCGCCGGGCAGGGCGCCTGCCTGGCCGTGGTGAGCGACGCGGACGCGGACATCGGCCTGGTGGCGTACGAGATGGCGATGCTGGTCACCCGGGTGGGGGAGTACCTGAGCGCCCCGGCCCGGTCGACGGCGGGGGTCGCCGATGCGGGCTGAGTCCCCCGGTCCGCAGCACGAGTGGCTCGACGACGACGCCGGCCCCGTGGTGCGGCCCTACACCCTCACCGGCGGCCGGGTCCGGTCGTCCGCGGGTGGCTTCGACCTGGTCGCGTACGTGCTGGCGGAACCGGGCGCCGACCCGGCCGCCCATCCGGAGCTGCAACCGGAGCACCGGCGCATCGTGTCGCTGGCGGCCCACCCGGTCCCCGTCGCCGAAGTGGCGGCCGAACTCGACCTCGCGCTGGGCGTGGTCCGCGTCCTCCTCGGCGACCTGCTGGCCAAGGGGCTGGTCGCGGTGCACCAGCCCACGGTCGCCGCCTACCTGCCCGACGACGACATCCTCAAGGCGGTGGTCAGTGGACTCCGTGCGCTATGACCGGGCCGGATCCGGCACCCGGATCCCGCTCGCGTTGAAGATCCTGATCGCGGGAGGCTTCGGCGCCGGCAAGACGACGCTGGTGAGCGCGCTCAGCGAGGTCCGGCCGCTGCAGACCGAGGAGGTGCTGACCGGGGCCGGGATCGGCACCGACGACCTGTCGGGCGTCGAGGCGAAGTCGACCACGACGGTGGCGATGGACTTCGGCCGGATCACGATCAACGACGACCTCCAGGTCTACCTGTTCGGCACGCCGGGGCAGGACCGGTTCTGGTTCCTCTGGGACGAGTTGGCCTTCGGCGCGCTCGGCGCGGTGGTGCTCGCCGACACCCGCCGGCTGGCGGACTGCTTCCCGTCGATCGACTACTTCGAGCAGCGGGGCGTCCCGTTCGTGGTGGGCGTGAACTGCTTCGACGGCGCCCGCCGGTTCAACCTGGAGTCCGTACGCCAGGCGCTGGACCTCGACCCGGACGTGCCGCTGGTGCTCTGCGACGCGCGGGACCGGCAGTCCGGCAAGGAGGTGCTGATCGCCCTGGTCGAGCACGTGGCCCGGCAGCGCGGCGAGCCGGTGCCGGCGGCCTGAGCCCGACGGCGGGGCCCGTGGCGGCGGGCCGGCGCGACTCGGCGCCGCTTTCGGGACTAAGCGGACGGCGCGGCGGGAAGCCTCTGGTTGGATCGACGGAGGAATCGGCGGAGGGTGGATCCGGTGACGGAGCAGGGCGCGATCGTCCACATCGGCGGCTACACGGAACACAGCGGGGGCCGGGGCAGCGGCATCGTCGCGGCGCGGCGGGACCCGCGCTCCGGCGCGTTGTCCCCGCTCGGCACCGTCGCGGTCACCCCGTCGCCCTCCTTCCTGGCCCGGCACCCGCGGCTGCCGGTGCTGTACGCGGTCAACGAGCTGCCCGCGGGGGAGGTCAGCGCCTACCGGGTCGCCGCCGACGGCGACCTGACCCCGCTCGGCACCCGGTCCACCGGGGGCGCGGAGCCCTGTCACCTGGCGGTCGTCCCGGACGGCGGCCACCTCGTCGTGGCCAACTACGGCGGCGGCAGCGTGGCGGTGTTCCCGCTCGACCCGGACGGGATGCCCGGCGAGCGCAGCGACCTGGTGGAGCACGAGGGGCACGGGCCGGACCCGGAGCGGCAGGAGCGGGCCCACGCCCACATGGTCAACCCCGCCCCCGGCCGGGGCCCGCTGCTCGCGGTCGACCTCGGCACCGACTCGGTCTACCGCTACGACCTGGACACCGCCTCCGGCCGGCTGGTGCCCCGGGCGCCCCGGGTGCGCACGGCCGCCGGCTCCGGCCCCCGGCACCTGGCCCGGCACCCCGACGGCCGGCGCTGCTGGGTGGCGGGGGAGCTGGACGGCTCGGTCACCGCGTACGAGCTGACCGCCGAGGGCGCGCTGCACCAGCGGGGTCGGGTCGACGCCAGCGACCGGGCCGGGCACGTCCAGCCGTCGGAGATCGCGGTCGGCCCGGACGGGCGCTTCCTCTACGTGGCGAACCGGGGGGTGGGCACGGTCGCGGTCTTCGCCGTGGCCGGCGAGCTGCCGGAGCTGGTCGCCGAGGTGGACACGGGCGGGGAGTGGCCGCGGCACTTCGCCCGGGCGGGGGAGCACCTCTACGTCGCCGACGAGCGGGCCGACATGGTCCGGGTGTTCCGGGTGGACCCGGCGACCGGCGTCCCGGCCCCGGTCGGGGAGCCGGTGGCGGTGCCCAGCCCCACCTGCGTCCTGCCCTGACCAGCCTAGATCAACGCGCCGAGTCGGTACGGTCACTCATCGTCGACAATTTGGTGGTCAACTGTTTCTCCTGCGTAACTTTCGTCCGAACGGTTGTGGCAGTCACCTCGGCGGGTCCGCAGTATGGTCAGCGTGTCAGCAGGCCGCCATCGCATGCGCTCCAACGTTCACGCAGCTACCGCCGCTGCTGCCGTCGGCGTGCTCGCCGTAACGGCGGGCGGCTGGTTCGGCTACCAGCAGCTGTCACAACGCGACTGCTCCGGCAGGATCGAGCTGTCCGTCGCCGTCGCCGCCGAGCTCGCCCCGGCCGTCGACGCCGCCGCCGCGCAGTGGGTGAAGGACGGGGCTGCGGTCGGCGGGACCTGCATCGCGGTGAACGTCTCGGCGACCGACCCGGTGGACGTGGCCGCCACGGTCGCCGCCAAGCACGGCGTCACCCTGGCCGGCGTCGGGCAGGCCAGCGGCACGGCGGTCAGCCCCGACGTCTGGGTGCCCGACTCCTCGACCTGGCTGCTGCGGCTCAAGACCGGCGGCGCCACCGCCTTCGACCCGGGCAACGGGGCGTCCATCGCCCGCAGCCCCGTGGTCGTGGCGATGCCGGAGCCGGTGGCGTCGCGCCTCGGCTGGCCGCAGAAGAAGTTCAGCTGGGCCCAGCTCCTCCAGCAGGTCCAGAGCGACAAGCCGCTGCGCACCGGGATCGTCGAGCCCACCCGGGACGCCGCCGGCCTGTCCGGCCTGCTCTCGCTGACCGCCGTCGCCGGCGCCTCCGGCGGCCCGGACGCCGAGCGGGACAAGGTCGCCGCGCTGCGGGCGCTGGCCACCGACCGCTCGGCGCTGCGGCCGGACCTGCTCGCCCGCTTCCCGACCGCTTCGGACCCGACGACGATCGCCAGCAGCCTCGGCGCGGCGGCGCTCTCCGAAGAGGACGTGATCCACTACAACAGCAAGAAGCCGCCGGTGCCGCTGGCCGCGCTCTACCTGGAGCCGGCGCCCGCGCCGCTGGACTACCCGTACGCGGTGCTGCCCGGCATCGAACCGGCCAAGGCGTCGGCGGCGCGGGTGCTCTACGAGGTGCTCACCACCGACGACTTCCGCGACAAGCTGGCGGCCCAGTCGCTGCGGGCGCCGGACGGCAACTGGGGCGCGGGCTTCGACGCGCCGCAGGGCGCGCCCAGCCCGGCCGGCGGCGCGCCGGCGCCGCCGGCGAACGGCGGCACCGCGGCGACCGGTGGCCTCGACCCGCAGAGCATGGACCGCGCGATCTCCAGCTGGTCGATCGCCACCCAGTCCGGTCGGATGCTCGCCGTCATCGATGTCTCCGGCTCCATGAAGGAGAGGGTGCCGAACGCCGGCAACGCGACCCGGCAGCAGGTCACCGTGGAGGCGGCCCGGCGCGGGCTGAACCTCTTCGACGACTCCTGGTCGATCGGCCTCTGGACGTTCTCCACGGAGCTGGTCGGCTCCCGCGACCACCAGGAGCTGGTCGCGATCGGGCCGCTGTCGCGGCAGCGCGGCAAGCTGGAGCAGGCGCTCGGCTCGATCCGGTCCTCCAGCGGCAGCACCGGCCTCTACGACACCGTGCTGGCGGCGTACCAGAAGGTGCAGGACAACTGGGAGCCCGGGCGGGTCAACTCGATCGTGCTGTTCACCGACGGCAAGAACGAGGACAAGGACGGCATCACCCAGCAGCAGTTGCTGGCCGAGCTCAACAAGATCAAGGATCCGGAGCGGCCCGTGCAGGTCGTGATCATCGGTATCGGCGGCGACGTCAGCAAGGCCGAGCTGAAGTCGATCACCGACGTGACCGGCGGCGGTGCCTTCGTCACCGAGGACCCGACCAAGATCGGCGACATCTTCCTCAAGGCGATCGCGCTGCGCAAGGCCCCGGCCTGAGTAACGACGCAGGGCACAAGGGCCCGTCACACCCGCCGGATCCGGTAACGCGGGCCCTTCCCGGACACGGATCCGTCGGGAAAAGTGACGGCAATGCGTCGGAAGCAGTCGGCCACCACCGTTGTCGGGGCAGGATGTCGTAGTGCTCCGTCGCCGGCCCGCGATCCGGGCCGCCCGACGACAGGGGCCGTCGGCATGCGAAGTGGGGAGGGCCGGTGACCTCGGCGACGCTGTTGACCCCCGCCAGAGCGGCGTCGAGGCCGGACCAGTGGTCCGGGCCGGCGGCCCGCACGGACGAGCGTGCCTACGTGCGGGCCCTGGTGGTGCTGGACACCACGATCCTGACCATCGCCGTGCTCATCGGCTACGTGGCCCGCTTCGGGGACGAGACCCCCGGTGGTTCGAAGATCCCGTACGTCGTGGTGGCCCCCGGGCTGGTCCTCGCCTGGCTGGTCTCGCTGCGGGTGCTGCGCTGCTACGACGACCGGGTCCTCGGTTACGGCGCGGACGAGTACCGCCGGGTCAACGCCGCGAGCCTGCGCCTCGCCGGCGGCATCGCGATCGTCGCCTACATCGCCGAGGTGGGCGTCTCCCGGGGCTTCCTGGCCATCTCGTTCGCGGTGGGCACGCTCGGCCTCGAGGTGGCCCGGTTCGCCGCGCGCAAGCGGCTGCACCGGGCGCGGTCCCGGGGCGCGGGCTGGTCGCGGAAGGTGCTGGTGGTCGGCGACACCGCGCACGTGCTGGAGCTGGTGCAGACCCTGCGTCGCGAGCCGTACGCGGGCTACCAGGTGGTCGGCGCGTGCATCCCCGACGCGCTGCTCGCCCCGGTCGCCCAGCGACTGGGCGACGTCCCGGTGGTCGGCTCGTTCCGGGGCATCCCCGAGGCGGCCACCGCCATCGGCGCGGACACCGTCGCGGTGACCGCCTCCGGCGAGCTGACCGCCACCCGGCTGCGCCGGCTGGGCTGGCAGTTGGAGGGGACCGGCGTCGACCTGGTGGTGGCGCCGGCGCTGACCGACGTCGCCGGCCCGCGCATCCACACCCGGCCGGTCGCCGGCCTGCCGCTGATCCACGTCGAGGCGCCGGAGTTCCGCGGGGCCCGCAAGCTGGTCAAGGGCTTCGTCGACCGGGCGGCCTCCTCGCTGGCCCTGACGCTGCTGCTGCCACTGCTGGCCGTCATCGCGCTGGCCATCAAGCTCGACAGCCGGGGGCCGGTGCTGTTCCGCCAGACCCGGGTCGGGCAGGGCGGCCGGGAGTTCGGGGTCTACAAGTTCCGCACCATGGTCGTCAACGCCGACGCCCTGCTGGCGGAGCTGGCCTCCCGCAACGAGACCGACGGCCTGATGTTCAAGATGCGCGACGACCCCCGGGTGACCCGGGTCGGCCGGCTGCTGCGCAAGTGGTCGCTGGACGAGCTGCCGCAACTGGTCAACGTCCTGCTCGGGCAGATGAGCCTGGTCGGCCCCCGCCCGCCGCTGCCCTCCGAGGTGGCCCGCTACGACGGGGACGTGGCCCGGCGGCTGCTGGTCAAGCCCGGCATGACGGGGCTCTGGCAGGTCAGCGGGCGGTCCGACCTCAGCTGGGAGGACGGCATCCGGCTCGACCTCTACTACGTGGAGAACTGGTCGCTCGCGGCGGACCTGACGATCCTCTGGAAGACGTTCGGCGCGGTGGTCAACAGCCGCGGGGCGTACTGACCGGCCCGGCGGGTCAGTCCTGCGGGCCGGTCCAGTCCAGGCACACCACCACCGCGTCGTCGATCAGGTCACCGGCGACGAACGCGCGCAGGTCGCCGATCAGCGAGCGGACCGCGTCCAGCGGCTCCATCGGCCCGGTCCGGCGCAGGAACCGGTCCAGCGCCGTCTCGCCGTACCGGACGTCCTGCCCGGTGGCCTCGATGACGCCGTCGCTGACCACGAAGATCCGGTCGCCCCGGCACAGCTCGAAGCGCTGCTCGTGGTAGTCGGTGGCCTCGAACATGCCGAGCGGGAACTGCGCCTCCAGCGGCAGCTCCCGTACCTCCCCGTCGCGCAGCAGCACGAGGCGCGGGGAACCGGCGTCGACCACGGTAAGGGTGCCCGAGCGCAGGTCGAGCTCCATCAGCAGCGCCGCAAGGTGCCGGTCGCCGCGGTGCAGGTCGTAGATCGCCTGGTCGGCGAGGGCCGCCTGGTCGGCCAGGCCGAGCCCGGCCCGGCGGGCGTTGCGCAGCGCGTACGTGGCGAGCGAGGTGAGCATCGAGGCGGCCACGCCCTCACCCGTGCCGTTGATGGTGGACAGCCAGAGCCGCTGACCGTCGTCCGACCAGTCGAAGCTGTCGCCGCGCACCGCGTACGCCGGTTCGAGCTGCCCGGCGAGGCTGAACGAGGGGCGGATCCGGCTGCGGCCGGGCAGCATCTCCCACTGCATCTCGGCGGCGAGGGTGAGCCGCCGGCTGCGCCGCGCGGTCCGGTACAGGTCCGTGCCGGCGGTGACCGCGGAGATCTCGTGGGCCAACGCGGTGGCGATCTCCGCCAGCTCGCCGAGCGCCGCCCGGTCGCCGGGCACGGGCGCCACCCGCAGCACCCCCCGGCGTTCCCCGCGCATCGAGACCGGAAGGTACCCGGTGCCGTCGGCGACGATCGGCGTCTGGTGGTCGAAGCAGCGCCAGGCGGGGTGCCCCGGGCCGGTGACCGCCTCCCCGTCGGTGAGCGGCAGCAGAGCCGACAGCCGGTAGTCGACCTGCAACAGCTCGACCCGGGTGATGCCGTAGGCGGCCAGGACGTCCGCGATCCGGTCCAGCAGGAGTTCGGCGGGCGCCTCGTTGAGGGCCCGCCGTGCCCGGTTGACCGGTTCGCTCATCGTCGCTCCTTGGTCGCGAGCCCGCACCAGCGGTTTCGGAGTAGTCTCGGGCGCACCATGGCGGAACTGCACGGTCCCCCGGGGCCCCCGACGAGTATGGCTGCCGAGCTCGACGCGGTGGCCGGTGCCCTCCTGACGGTCTGGGAGGCGGCGCGGGAGCGGACGACGAGCCGCGTCTCCGGTGCCCAGTTGCGCGCGATCATGCTCGTCGAGCAGTACGACGGGATCAACCTCCGCCGCCTGGCCACCGGGCTCGACATGCTGCTCTCCTCGGCCAGTCGGCTCTGCGACCGGCTGGTCGCCGCGGGCATGCTGGAACGCGAGCCCGGCCGCCTCGACCGGCGGGAGATCGCGTTGCACCTCACCCCGGAGGCGCACCGGCTCCTGGCCGAGCTGCGCGACGACCGGCGCCAGCAGCTCGCCGCGATCCTCGCCGACATGGACCCGGCGGGGCGGCAGGCGCTGCTGCGGGGCATGCGGGAGTTCGACGAGGCGGCGCGCCGCCGGGACGCGTCCGTCCAGTCCGTCGAGCCGACCCACTCCCGGTTCGACGCGGGCGGCCCGGCGGAGCGTCCGGTCGGGCTACCGGCGCAGGAGTGGCCCGGAGAGGAACCGCGGGTGGCCCGGACGGCCTGACCCGCGGGGCGGCCGGCCCCGCCGGTCGGCTTTCCGGGCGTGGTGCGGGCCGCCGGCCGCCGTCACGCGTCGGGCGCCGCGGCCACCGCGAGCATCGCGATGTCGTCCTGGCTCTGCCCGTCCAGCCATTCGTCGACCAGGCGCAGCAGCCGGTCGACCAGCGCGGCGGGGGGCAACCCGGCTGCCGAGGCGAGCGCCGCACGCAGCCGCTCGTCGCCGAACGTCTCGCCGCCGCGGGAGCCGCCGCGCGCCTCGGTCACCCCGTTGGTGTACGCGAGCAGCAGCTCACCGGGGGCGAGCCGGACCTGCGCCTCGGCGAACCGGGCGGCGGCCAGCGCGCCCACCGGCATCCCGCCGACCGGGACGGGGGCGACCCTGCCGTCGGCGCGTACGACCAGCGGAGAAGGGTGGCCGCCCCCGGCGACCCGGACGGTCAGCCCGCCGCCGGGGGCGCTGCCCAGCGTGCCGAGCAGCAGGGTGGTGAACCGGCTGCGCCGGGCCGCGTCCGGGGCGTCGAAGAGCGCGCGGTCGAGCAGGCGGATCAACTCCAGCGGCCGCTGCTCGACCAGCCGCAGGGTCTGCAGGGACTGGCGGACCCGCCCGGTCAGGACGGCCGCGCCGACGCCCTTGCCGCACACGTCGCCGAGGGCGAACATCGCTCCGCCGCTGATCGGGAACACGTCGTAGAAGTCGCCGCCGATGCGCAGCCGGTCGCCGGCGGCCCGGTACCCGCCGGCGAGGGCGGCGCCCGGTACGGCCGGCAGGTCGGGCGGGAGCAGGCTGTTCTGCAGCACCCGGGCGAGGTGGACCTGCTCGCCGTAGAGCTCGGCCGCGCCGAGGGCGGCGCCGACCCGCGCGGCGAACTCCCGGGCCAGCTCGATGTCCCGCTGGTCGAAGCCGGGGCGTCCGGCGCGGCGGGCCAGCACCAGGGCGCCGGCGGGGCGGCCGGGGCCGCACATCGGGCTGACCAGCACCGTGGCGGGCCGGCCGAAGCCGGGCGGCAGCGCGGCGGCCAGCTCGGCGGGCTCCGGGTCGGGCCAGGGACCCGGGCCGCTGATCCCACCGCCGAGCGCCTCGGCGAGGCCGGGCAGCGCGCCGGCCAGCGACCACGGGGCGAGCCCGGTCGTCGGCGCCGGGTCGCCCTCGGCGTACCGGACCCAGTGCGGCCGGTTCTCGGCGGGCGGGGGCGGCAGGTGGATCACCAGGGCCAGGTCGGCGAGGTAGGGGACGGGGAGCGTCGCCGCCGCCCGTACCGTCTGGTCGCGGTCCAGGGTCAGCCCGAGGCGGCTCCCCGCCTGGGCGAGGAACGCCGTCCGGGAACGCTCGGCGCGCAGCGCCTCGGCGCGTGCGTGCTCCTCGGTGACGTCCCGCACGTACCAGGCGTGCCGCCCGGCGCCCAGGTCCCGCCGTACGCCGCGCAGCCGGCGGCCCCGGTGTGCGGCGTCGAAGGCGTCCGCCCCGTCGCGGGCCGCCCGGGCGACCGCTGCCACGGCGCAGGTCGGCAGCTCCGTGCCCGGCACGACCTCGGGGAGGAGTTCGGTCGCGATCGCGTTGACCAGCGTCACCCGACCCGCCCCGTCGGTCGTCACGATCGCCTCGGTGAGCCCGTCGAGCAGTTCGCGGGCGAGCGGGGAGTCGGCCGGCAGCGCGTCGCCGGGGGAGCGCGAGGGGTCGTCGGGGCCGGGCTGCCCGTCGCCGCCCGCCCCGCCGCGACGGGCGGTGGTCACCGCCGCTCGCCGGGCGCCGAGGTCTGTCGACCTGTGCGCATGCTGGTCGTGCACTCCTCGGATGGGGGTCGTTGCCTGGGGGCAAGCGTACCGAGGCGGTCGCCGGACGCCCATCGGAGCGAGCCGGGCTCAGGGCTGACGGGCCAGCCAGCCGGCCGGGCGGGCGAGGATCCGGCGCACCACGGAGCCGGCCCCGCCGACGGCCGCGGCGGCGCCGCCGAGCGCCGCGGGACGCACGGTGACCGGCGACCAGGCCGCGGTGAGCACCCGGCGGGAGACCTCGGCGAGGACCGGCGGGCGGAGCCAGGGCGCCAGCGGCGCGTATCCGCCGCCGAGCACCACGGTGTCCAGGTCCAGCAGGTTCACCACGCCGGCCACCGCGACCCCGAGGGCGGTCCCGGCGTCGGCCAGGGCGCGTGACACGGCCGGGTCGTCGGCCGCGGCCAGCTCGGCCAGCCGGGTCGTGGCGGTGTCCGCCGGGAGGTCCGCGCCGGCCAGGCCCGCCGCCGCGAGGATCGCCTCCTGCCCGGCGTACGTCTCCAGACAGCCCCGGCCGCCGCACCGGCACGGCCGCCCGTCCGGATGGACCGGGACGTGACCGATCTCGCCGCTCCAGCCGCGCGCCCCCCGGAACAGGGACCCGTCCAGGACGATCCCGGCGCCGATGCCGACCTCGCCGGAGATGTGCAGGAAGCTCACCGGGCCGGGCGGCCCGGCGTGCAGCTCGCCCAGCGCGGCGAGGTTGGCCTCGTTGTCCACGACCAGCGGTGGCACCCCGTCGACGTGCGCGGTCAGCGGCGGGTGCCCGCCGAGGAGCGCGGGGACGGGCACGTCACG
Source organism: Micromonospora sp. URMC 106 (assembly GCF_051386395.1). NCBI lineage: Bacteria > Bacillati > Actinomycetota > Actinomycetes > Micromonosporales > Micromonosporaceae > Micromonospora > Micromonospora sp. URMC 106. The sequence continues at coordinate 26,609 of NZ_JBPQTP010000067.1, read as the reverse complement.
CCAGCCCAGGTTCGGCGCGAGGCGGACCAGCCCGGCGTCGTCCACCAGGCCGGGCACCGCGAGGGCCGCGCCGGCCAGCGTGAGCCCCTCGCGGGCCGCGTCGGCGCGGGCCCGGGCGGCCAGGTCGGCGAGCCGGTCGACGGCCTCGGCGGGGGAGACCGGCCGGAGGTCGGCGCGGTGCACGGTGTGATGGCGGACCCGGCCGGCGAGGTCGACCACGCAGGCGGCCAGGTAGTCGACGTTGACCTCCAGGCCGAGCCCGGCCGGGCCGTCGGCGGCGAGCACCAGGCCCCGGGACGGCCGGCCCGCGCCGGTGCGCGGCGTCGGCTCCGCCTCACGCACCAGCCGGCCGGCGAGCAGGTCCTCCACCACCGCGGAGACGGTGGCCCGGGTCAGGCCGGTCCCGGCGGCCAGCTCGGCCCGGGACGGCGGGCGGTCGGCGGCGGCGATCCGGCCGAGCACCACGGCGAGGTTCCACTCGCGCAGGCTGCCCTGCCGCACCGGCCCGGGCGGGGCGTCGGGTCGGGTCACCCCTTGACACTGCCACAGGCCGGTCAAATAATTCAACCACTGAACAAATAGCGGACGACACCCCCGGAGGTCTGCCATGGCGCCCCGTCCCACCCCCGCCGACAAGTTCTCCTTCGGCCTCTGGACGGTGGGCTGGCAGGCCCGCGATCCGTTCGGCGACGCCACCCGGCCCGCGCTCGACCCGGTCGAGGCGGTGCACCGGCTCGCCGGCCTCGGGGCGTACGGGATCACCTTCCACGACGACGACCTGGTGCCCTTCGGCGCGGACGCCGCCACCCGCGACCAGCACGTCGCCCGGTTCCGCAAGGCGCTCGACGAGACCGGCCTGGTGGTGCCCATGGTGACCACGAACCTGTTCGCCCACCCGGTGTTCAAGGACGGCGGCTTCACCAGCAACGACCGCGACGTCCGGCGCTACGCGCTGCGCAAGGTGCTGCGCAACGTCGACCTCGCCGCGGAGCTGGGCGCCCGCACCTTCGTGATGTGGGGCGGCCGGGAGGGCGCCGAGTACGACCTCGCCAAGGACGTCCGCGCCGCGCTGGACCGCTACCGCGAGGCGGTCGACCTGCTCTGCCAGTACGTCCTCGACCGCGGCTACGACCTGCGCTTCGCGCTGGAGCCCAAGCCGAACGAGCCGCGGGGCGACATCCTGCTGCCCACCGTCGGGCACGCGCTCGCCTTCATCTCCACCCTCGCCCACCCGGACCTGGTCGGCCTCAACCCCGAGGTGGGGCACGAGCAGATGGCCGGGCTGAACTTCGCCCACGGCATCGCCCAGGCACTCTGGCAGGGCAAGCTGTTCCACATCGACCTCAACGGCCAGCGCGGCGTCAAGTACGACCAGGACCTGGTGTTCGGCCACGGCGACCTGCTCAACGCGTTCGCCCTGGTGGACCTGCTGGAGCACGGCGGTCCCGGCGGCGGGCCCGCCTACGACGGCCCCCGGCACTTCGACTACAAGCCGTCGCGCACCGAGGACATGACCGGCGTCTGGGCGTCGGCGGAGGCGAACATGCGCACCTATCTCCTGCTCAAGGAGCGGGCGGCGGCCTTCCGGGCGGACCCGGAGGTGGCCGAGGCGCTGGCCGCCGCGAAGGTCGCCGAGCTGAGCACCCCGACGCTGGCGCCCGGGGAGGGCTACGCCGAGCTGCTCGCCGACCGCTCCGCCTTCGAGGAGCTGGACGTCGACGCGGTCGCCGCCCGGGGCTTCGGCTTCGTCCGGCTCAACCAGCTCGCCGTCGAGCACCTGCTCGGCGCGCGCTGAGGGCAGCCGGAGATGCCGCTCGTCGCGGGGTTCGACTCCTCGACCCAGTCCTGCAAGGTGGTCGTCCGGGACGCGGAGACCGGTGCCCTGCTCCGGCAGGGCCGGGCGCCGCACCCGGACGGCACCGAGGTCGACCCGTCGGCGTGGTGGTCCGCGCTGGCGGCGGCGGCCGACGACGCCGGCGGGCTGGCCGACGTGGCGGCGGTCTCCGTCGCCGGGCAGCAGCACGGCATGGTCTGCCTCGACGAGGCGGGCGCCGTCGTCCGGCCCGCGCTGCTGTGGAACGACACCCGCTCCGCCGGGGCCGCCGCCGAGCTGGTCGAGGAGGCCGGCGGCGGGGCGGCCGGCCGCCTGTTCTGGGCGGACGCGGTCGGCAGCGTGCCGGTGGCCAGCTTCACCGTCACGAAGCTGCGCTGGCTGGCTCGGCACGAGCCGGAGCGCGCCGCCCGGGTGGCGGCCGTCTGCCTGCCGCACGACTGGCTGACCTGGCGGCTGGCCGGCGCGCCCGGCCTGGCCGCGCTGCACACCGACCGGGGCGACGCCAGCGGCACCGGCTACTGGTCCCCGGCCACCGGCGACTACCGGCTCGACCTGCTGGAGCGGGCCTTCGGTCGGCGTCCGCACGTGCCGGCCGTGCTCGGCCCGGCGGACCCGGCCGGCGCGGTGCGCCCCGACGCCCTCCCCGCCGCCGGCCGGCTGCCCGACGGGGCCCTGCTCGGCCCCGGCACCGGGGACAACGCCGCCGCCGCGCTCGGCGTCGGCGCGGGGCCGGGCGACGTGGTGGTCTCGATCGGCACCTCCGGCACCGTCTTCAGCGTCGCCGACGCCCCCGCCGCCGACCCGACCGGCACGGTCGCCGGCTTCGCCGACGCCACCGGCCGCTTCCTGCCGCTGGTCTGCACGCTGAACGCCGCCCGGGTGCTCGACGCCGCCGCGGCGCTGCTCCGGGTCGACCTGGCCGAGCTGGCCGCGCTGGCGCTCTCCGCCCCCGCCGGCGCGGACGGGCTCGTCGTGGTGCCCTACCTGGAGGGCGAGCGGACCCCCGACCGGCCGCTGGCGACCGGCGCCGTGCACGGGCTCACCCTGCGCACCTCGACCCCGGCCCACCTGGCCCGCGCCGCCGTCGAGGGCCTGCTCTGCGCCCTCGCCGACGGGCTCGACGCGCTCACCGCCCAGGGCGCCACGGTGCGCCGGGTGATCCTGGTCGGCGGGGGAGCCCGCTCGGCGGCGGTGCGCCGGATCGCGCCCGAGGTCCTCGGGGTGCCGGTGGTCGTCCCGCCGCCCGGGGAGTACGTCGCCGACGGCGCCGCCCGCCAGGCCGCCTGGGTCGCCCTCGGCGGCGCGGCGCCCCCCACCTGGTCGGTCCGGGGCACCGAGGAGTACGCCGCCGCGCCCGTCCCCGCGGTCCGCGAGCGGTACGCCGCCGCCCGCGACCGCTTCCTCGACCGGCTCGACCGCGCCCCGGCCGGCGAGGGGTAAACGACTGTACGGGCGGACCCCGGCTGGCGATCATCGACGGATGCGAACCACCCCCGCAGCGGACGAGCCACCCGGAACCGTCGGGACCGGCATCCCCTCGATGCTCCAGTACGACGACGCGGACACCCCCTGCGACGTCATCGACGCGCTGGTCCTGGCGGACTTCGTCACCGGCCGGCACCCCTGGTCGCACACGGTCCGGCTCTCCCGGGTGCGCCCCGACGCGCCGCTGACCGCCCCCGACGGGCGGCTGGTGCGGACGGCGGTGGAGAACCGGCAACGGTCCCGCCTGCTGGCCGGCGACGGCTGGACGGCCCGGGTGGTCACCTGGAAGGGGCGGGGCGCCGAGGTGACGGTCACGGCGGTGACCGAGGAGATCGGCCGGGCGGCCCTCGACCGGATCGTCGACGGCGCCGCCGAGCCGGAGGACCCGGGCGCCGGCCGGATCGGCTTCTGGCACCAGAATCCGCGCCGCGGCAGCCAGCGGGACGTGCGGTCCATCGCCGCGCCGGAGTGGGCGCAGATCCGGCCCAACTACGCCGCCGGGGCGCGCACCGCGCTCGACGCGCTGATGGCCACCACCCCGGCGCACCTCGCCGGCCGGTTGGTGCTCCTGCACGGCGCGCCCGGCACGGGAAAGACCACGGCGCTGCGCGCCCTCGCCCGCGAGTGGCGCGACTGGTGCCAGGTCGACGCCGTGCTCGACCCGGACGTGCTCTTCGCGGACCCGGCGTACCTGTCCGAGGTGGCGGTCGGGGACGAGGACGGCGAGCAGGGGACGCGCCGGTGGCGGCTGCTCATCCTGGAGGACTGCGACGAGCTGATCCGGGGCGAGGCGAAGCAGGCCGCCGGCCAGGCGTTGTCCCGGCTGCTCAACCTGACCGACGGGCTGCTGGGACAGGGGCGCGACGTGCTCGTCGCGATCACCACGAACGAGGACCTGTCCCGGCTGCACCCGGCGGTGGTCCGCCCGGGGCGCTGCCTGGCCCGGATCGAGGTGGGCCCGCTGTCGTACGAGGAGGCGACCGGCTGGCTGGGCACGTCGGCGGGGGTGCCGCCCCAGGGCGCCACGCTCGCCGAGCTGTACGCGCTGCGGGCGGGCACGCCCGCCACGCCCACGGCCCCGCCCCCGATCGGCGGCTACCTCTGAGCCGCCCGGCGCGCCCGCGCGCCTTCACCCGCTCGTGACCTGACCCTGGTTGGCTGCCGCACATGACGTTGATCAGGGGCGGGCCGGCGCGGGCCTGGGGCGGGTCGGCCGCGCACCGGTTCTACAGCGTCGTGGTCTTCGTGCTGCTCGCCTCGCTGGACAACGTGGCGATCGGCCTGGTGCCCCCGCTGTACGGGCCGATCGCCGACGCCTTCGACGTGCCGCGGCGGCTGCTCGGCCTGGTCACCGCCGTGAGCTTCCTGGCCAGCGCGGTGGCCGCGGTGGGCTGGGCGTACGTCGGCGACCGCGCGAACCGCAAGCCGCTGCTGATGGTCGGCACCCTGATCTGGGCGCTCGGCACCGGCGGCAGCGCGGTCGCGGCGAACTACCCCGCCTTCCTGGCCGCGCAGCTCGTGGCGGCGGTCGGGCTGGGTGCGGTCGGGTCGGTCGGGTTCTCGGTCGTCACCGACCTGATCTCGCCCCGCCGTCGGGGGCTGGTGATGAGCTTCTGGGGGCTGTCCCAGGGCGTCGGCACGCTGGCCGGCACGCTGGTCGGCGGGCTGCTCGGGGCGGCCGACTGGCGGCGGCCGTTCCTGGCGCTGACCGTGGTCGGCCTGGTGGCGACCGCCGCGTACCTGCTCACCTACGACATCCGGCGCGGCCAGAGCGAACCGGAGCTGGCCGACGCGCTCGCCACCGGCGCCGAGTACGACTACCGGATCAGCCGGGCGGACCTGCCGAGGATCCTCGGCCGGCGGACGAACCGGTGGCTGATCCTGCAGGGGCTGACCGCCCAGGCGGCCTTCGGGTCGCTGGTCTGGCTGCCGGTGCTCTTCGCCGAGCGGGCCGAGGACCAGGGCTACTCCGCCGCCACCGCCGTGGTCGTGGGCAGCGTCTTCGCGACCCTGTTCCAGCTCGGCGGGGTGCTCTCCATCGTCGGCGGGCTGGTCGGCGACGCCCTGCAACGGCGTACGCCCCGGGGCCGGGCGATGGTCGCGGCGGTCGGCATCCTCGCGGCGCTGCCGTTCTACCTGGTGCTCTTCTTCGTGCCGGTACGCATCGACGTGCCCGACGGCGCCGGGGCGGGGACGGTGGTCCGGGCGGTGCTGGCCAGCGTGGTCACCGAGCCGACGGTCGGGCTGAGCCTGCTCACCGCCGTGGTGGCGCTGGCGCTGACGTCGGCGAACTCGCCGAACTGGTTCGCCCTGATCGCCGACGTCAACCCGCCCGAGCACCGGGGCACCGTCTACAGCCTCGGCAACCTGGTCAACGGCGTGGGCCGGGCGGCCGGCAACGGGCTGGTCGGGGTCGCCTTCCACGGGCTGCGGGCGGCCTTCCCGCCGCCGCTGAACTACGCCGTCGGGTTGGCCGCCTTCCAGCTCTTCTTCGTCCCCACCGGGATCATGTACTGGCTGGCCTCGCGGACCTCGCCGGAGGACATCGCCGGCGTCCACGACCTTCTGCACGACCGCGCCGGGCGGGCGGTGCGTGAGGGGCCCCCCGTCGACGCGTAGCGCCGGCGGGGAGCCCCCTCGCCCCCGTCAGGCCGTCCGGACCCAGACCGTCACGTCGGTGGGCACGGCGCCGTTCTCGTCCAGCGGGGCACTGGCGTGCACCAGCTCGCCGCCGGCGGGCAGCGGCACGGCCGCGGCGCCGAAGTTGGTCAGCACCGTCAGCCCGCCGTTGCGGAACGAGAGCACCTCGTCCCCGGTGGCGAGCCACTGCAACGTGCCCGCGCCGAGGCCGTGCTCGCGGCGCAGCCGCAGCGCCGTCCGGTACAGCTCGTACGTCGAGCCGGGCACGTCCCGCTGGCGGTCCAGGGCGCGCTCCGCCCAGACCGGCGGCTGCGGCAACCAGCTCGCGTCGGTCGGCCCGAAGCCGTACGACGGGGCGTCGGCCTCCCACGGGATCGGCACTCGGCAGCCGTCCCGGCCCCGCTCGGTGTGGCCGCTGCGCGCCCAGGTCGGGTCCTGCCGGGCCTCGTCGGGCATCGTGGTGTGCTCCGGCAGGCCCAGTTCCTCGCCCTGGTAGAGGTAGGCCGAGCCGGGCAGCGCGAGCATCAGCAGGGTGGCCGCCCGGGCCCGGCGCAGGCCGAGCGCGGCGTCCGGCTGCGGGTCGCCGATGCCGATGCCGTTGGGCCGCTTGCCGCCCACGGGCAGGCCCAGCCGGGAGGCGTGCCGGACCACGTCGTGGTTGGACAGCACCCAGGTGGTCGGCGCGCCGACCGCGTCGGTGGCCTCCAGCGAGCGGGTGATCACCGCGTACTGGGCGGGCGCGGTCCACGAGGCGAGCAGGTACTCGAAGTTGAACGCCTGGTGCATCTCGTCGGGGCGCACGTACCGCGCCAGCCGCTCGGCCGGCTCGACCCACGCCTCGGCGACCAGGATCCGCTGGCCCGGGTAGCCGTCCAGCAGCCGGCGCCACTCCCGGTAGATGTCGTGTACGCCGTCCTGGTCCCACATCGGCGGGCGGGGCTTGTCGACCTCCCGGCCGGAGAGGATCTCCTGCGGCTCCTGCCAGTCGGCCAGGTCGGCCTGCTTGATCAGGCCGTGCGCCACGTCGACCCGGAAGCCGTCCACCCCCCGGTCCAGCCAGAACCGCAGCACGTCCAGGAACTCCGCGCGGACCTCGGCGTTGTCCCAGTTGAGGTCGGGCTGGCCGGTGTCGAACAGGTGCAGGTACCACTGGCCGGGGCGGCCGTCGGCCTCGGTGACCCTGGTCCACGCCGGCCCGCCGAAGACGCTCTGCCAGTCGTTCGGCGGCTGGGCGCCGTCCGGCCCCCGGCCGTCCCGGAAGACGTACCGGTCGCGCTCCGGGCTGCCCGGGGCGGCGGCGAGCGCCGCGGTGAACCACTTGTGCGCCGACGAGGTGTGGTTGGGCACCAGGTCGACGATCACCCGCAGGCCGCGCGCGTGCGCCTCGGCGATCAGCCGGTCCGCGTCGGCGAGGCTGCCGAAGAGCGGGTCGACGTCGCGGTAGTCGGCCACGTCGTACCCGGCGTCGGCCTGGGGCGACGGGTAGAACGGCGACAGCCAGACCGCGTCGACGCCCAGCTCGACGAGGTGGTCGAGGCGGGCGGTGATGCCGGGCAGGTCGCCGATCCCGTCGCCGTCCGAGTCGGCGAAGGATCGCGGGTAGATCTGGTAGATGACGGCCCTGGTCCACCAACCGGTGGCCGGGTCGGTGGGCGTGTCCTGGTGGGTCGCGTTGCTGTTCAGGGCCTTCTCCCGTGTGTCGAGCCGTGCAATCGGGTGCTGGTGCCGGAAACGTCCGCGGTCCCCGTCAGTGTGCCCGGGGCGGCGCGGTCGATTCACGCACGATCAGGTGAGTGGGCAGGATCACGGGCGTCTCGCGCGTGTCGCCGTCGCGCGCGGCCGGCTGGCGCCGGCCGGGTCCCGCGCCGCCGGCGGTGGGGTCGACGCCGTGGTGGGCGGTGGCGGCGGGCCCCTCCAGCCGCCGGCCGACGAGCGGGTCGAGGAGCATCTGCGCGGCGAGCCGGCCCTGCTCCGCCGCGGGCTGGGCGATCGTGCTCAGCCCGACGACGCGGGCCAGGTCGTGGTCGTCGACGCCGATCACGCTGACGTCCTGCGGCACCCGCAGGCCGGCGTCGCGCAGCGCCGTCATCGCCCCCATCGCCATCTCGTCGCAGGCCGCGAAGATCGCCGTCGGGGGCTCGCCACGCCGGAGCAGCTCCTCGGCGGCCCGCGTGCCGCCGTCGATGGTGAACTGCGACTCCACGTCCAGGGCCGGGTCCGGGTCGAGGCCGGCCTCGCGCAGCGCGTCCCGCCAGCCCCGTCGCCGGTCGAGGTGGGTGGTGAAGGCCAGCTCGTCGTCGGGGTCGCCGGAGATGTGCGCGATCCGGCGGTGGCCCAGGTCGAGCAGGTGCCGGGTGGCGGTCCGGGCGGCGTCCACGTCGTCGATGCGTACGCAGGGCCAGCCCGGGACCACCGTGCCGGAGCTGACGGTCACCCCGGACAGCTCCAGCTTCGCCAGCGCGGTCAGGTCGGCGGGTCGCAGCGGCGTGGCGACCAGCATGATCGCGTCCACCCGTTTGTGCAGGTTGGCGGTGCGCAGCACCCGCTGGCGGGTCTGCTCCCGACCGCCGAGGTTGTGCAGCAGCAGGTCGTAGCCCGACTGGTGGACGAACTCCTCGACGGCCTCCACGACGGTGGCGAAGAACCACCGGGTGAGCCGGGGGACGACGACCGCGATCGTGCCGGTCCGTCCGCCGGCCAGCCGCGAGGCGCTCGGCGAGACGGCGTACTCCAGTTGCTCGGCCGCCGCGAGCACGCGCCGTCGGGTCGCGGCCGAGACCGTCGGGAGCCCGCGCAGCGCCCGGGAGACGGTGGCCGTGGAGACGCCGGCCAGGCGTGCCACATCATCGATCCTCGTCACGGTGGTACCCCCGCTTCGCGCCGGCTCCGCCGCCGCCGGTGACCCGGCGGCGGCGGAGAGGCGTCAGCCCTTGACGCTGCCGGCGAGCAGACCCCGCACGAAGTAGCGCTGCAGGGACAGGAAGACGATCAGCGGTACGACGATCGAGACGAACGCGCCGGCGGTGAGCCGCTGCCACTCGTTGCCCCGGGTGCCGGCCATCTCGGCCAGCCGGACGGTGAGCGGTGCGGTCTCGTTGCCGCCACCGGCGAAGATCAGCGCCACCAGCAGGTCGTTCCAGACCCAGAGGAACTGGAAGATGCCGAACGCGGCCAGCGCCGGGGTGATCAGCGGCAGCACGATGGTGCGGAAGATCTTCGGGTGGGTGGCCCCGTCGACCCGGGCGGCCTCCATCAGGTCCCCCGGGAGCTGCGAGATGAAGTTGTGCAGCAGGAAGACGGCGAACGGCAGCGCGAAGCAGGTGTGCGCGAACCACACCTGCGCGAACTTCTGTTCGTCGACCAGATCCCAGGCCGGCATGACGGTGACCCCGCCGACGGTGACCCCGGTGGAGAAGAACTTCAGCAGCGGTACCAGGGCCATCTGCAGCGGCACGATCTGCAGCGCGAAGATCGCGATGTACATCCAGTCCCGCCCCCGGAAGTTGATCCAGGCCAGCGCGTACGCGGCGAGGGCCGCGAAGGCGAGCGGGAAGAGCACCGACGGGATGGTGATCGCCAGCGAGTTGATGAAGTAGCTGGCGAGCTGTCCGGACGACGAGGAGCGCCCGAACAGCACCTCCTGGTAGTTCTCGAAGGTGAACTGCGGGTCGGTGAAGAAGGTCCACCACCCGCTGCTCTTGATCTGGTCCTCCGGCCGGAACGACGAGATGAACAGGCCGAAGGTCGGAACGGTCCAGAGCACCGCGATGACGATCGACACGAGGGTCGCGGTGCGGCTGTTCAGCCGCTTGCGCACCCGGGCGGCGGTGGTGGACTTGCGGCCGTCGGTCTTCTGGGTGCCGGCGGCGACGGTGGGCGTTGCGGTGGTCATCTCAGCCCTTCCGCTGCTCTCGGAGGTTGCGGATCTGGTAGATCACGATCGGCACCACCAGGATGAACAGGAAGACCGCCAGCGCCGAGCCCTGCCCGTTCTGGCCGTACCGGAACGCCTGGTTGTACATCTCGTTGGCGATCACGCTGGTTTCGTAGTTGCCGTTGGTGGCCGTCCGCACGATGTCGAAGACCTTGAGGGTGGCGATCGACAGCGTCACCACGACCACGATCAGCGCCGGCCGGATGCTCGGCATGGTGATCTGCCAGAACATCTGCCACGGGCTCACCCCGTCGAGACGGGCCGCCTCCACGATGTCGCCGGGGATGGCCTTGATGGCGGCGGAGAGCACCACCATCGCGAAGCCGGCCTGGATCCACACCATGATCACGATCAGCAGGAACGTGTTCAGCGGCGACTCGAGCAGCCACTGCTTCGGTTCGCCGCCGAGGCTGACCACGATCTGGTTGAGCAGGCCGATCTGCTCCTGCCCGTCACCCCGGTACGCGTAGACGAACTTCCAGATAATGCTGGCGCCGACGAAGGAGATCGCCATCGGCAGGAAGATCAGCGACTTGGCGACCGCCTCGAAGCGGGCCTTGTCCACCAGCACCGCGTAGATCAGGCCGAACGAGGTGGCCACCAGCGGGACCAGGAGCACCCAGATCAGCGTGTTGACCAGGACCCGGACGATCGAGTCCTCGGAGAACATCCAACCGTAGTTGCGCAGCCCCACCCAGTCGTTGCTGCCCGCGTCCATGAACGAGAGCATCGTCGTGCGGATGGCCGGCACCACCAGCCCGATGGTGAGCAGCAGCAGCGTCGGCAGCAGGAAGAAGAGCGCGAAGACGCCCTCCCGCGGCTTGCGCCGGCGGGGGAGCGGTGCGCCGCTCGCGGAGGCGGCGACGAGCTGCGCCTCCCGGCGACGGGCGAACCAGGCCGGCACCACGTCGAGGAGCAGGAGCAGACCGCCCACCACCGCGACGAAAGCGATCAGCCCGTACATCAGCATGAGGAACTTCGGCTGTTCCTCCGCGAAGTCGAACTCCATCGACCCTCCCAGGTCTGGATCTGCCGGGGGGCCGGCCCGCACGCGGACCGGCCCCCCGGTTCAGATCACTTCCAGCTGCTCTCGATGCCGCCGAGCACCGTCGCGGTGTCCTTGCCGTTGATCCAGTCGACCATGCCCTTCCAGAACGTCCCCGCGCCGACGGTGGCCGGCATCAGGTCGGAACCGTCGAAGCGGAAGACCGTGCTCTTGTCCTGGAGGATCTGGACGGAGAGCTTGTCGATCGGGTTGGCGACGTTGGCCAGGTCGAGCTTGTTGTTCGCCGACACCCAGTCGCCGATCTTGGCGCGGCTGTTGGCGTACTCGCCGGAGGCCAGGTAGGTCTGCACCGCCTGGACCTCGGGACGGTCGGCGAAGGCCGCGACGAACTCGCCGCCGCCCAGCACCGGCTTGCCCTTGGCCGCGTCGATGGCCGGGAAGTAGAAGGCGAAGACGTCGCCGTCCTCGGCCACCTTGGTGCCCTGCGGCCACTGGTTCGCGTAGAAGGACGCCTGCCGGTGCAGGGCGCACTTGCCGGTGGTGATCGGCACGCCGGCCTCCTGGAAGGAGGTGGTGGCGATGCTCTTCACGCCGCCGAAGCCGGCGTTGACGTACTTCTCGTTCTTGAGAATGGTGCCGGCCTTGTCGACGGCCTCGACGACCTTCGGGTCGTTGAACTTGATGCCGTGGGTGGTCCACTGGTCGTAGACCTCGGGGGTCTGCGTGCGCAGCATCAGGTCTTCGATCCAGTCGGTGGCCGGCCAGCCGGTGGCGTCACCGGACTCGATGCCGACGCACCACGGCTTGGTGCCGCTCGCCGCGATCTTGTCGCTCAGGGAGATCAGCTCGTCCCAGGTGGTCGGGACGGTCCAGCCCTTCTCCTTGAAGGTCTTCGGCGAGTACCACACGAACGACTTCACGTTCGAGCCGAGCGGGGCGCCGTAGAACTGCCCGTTGACGGTGCTGTACTTCAGCCAGTCGGCCGGATAGTTCTCCTCGGCCGTCTTCTTCGTCTCGGCGCCGGCCGGCTTGAGCTTGCCCGAGTCGGCGAAGCGCTTGAGCAGGCCGGGCTGCGGGATGAACGCGAGGTCGGGGGCGTTGCCGCCGTCGACGCGGACACCGAGCTGGGCCTCGAACTCGCCGCTGCCCTCGTGGTCGATCTCGATGCCGGTGCAGTTTTCGAACTGCTTCCAGGACTCCTCCAGCCGGTCGGCCTCGATGTCCCGGATCGACGAGTAGATCGTGACCTTCTTGCCGTCGTTGTCGCCGTACTTCTCGTATGCGGCGCACTCCGCGGAGCCCGCGGTGTCACTCTTCTTGTCGTCGCCGGTGCCGCAAGCGGTGGCGCTGAGCGCCAGCCCCAGTACGCCGGCGATCGCGAGAGCCTGGCGTGATCTGGCAAACGCCATGCCGTTCTCCTTCCTTGCCGGCGCGTGGGGGATGTCGAACCCGCGCCGGTCCGATGGGCGTCTCCACATGTAAGCGCTTGCATCCGGCCCGGTCCACCCCTGACCGGACACGACCGAGTAACAATCCGGAAACCCTGTCGTTGCCGCGTGGGCGCGCTCCCATTAGGGGTGCCGGCATCTTTTCAGGGGTGGCGATTTCTGTCACGCTGGGGGTAGCCATAGAAAGATTTCAACATGGGAGGTTATGGATGCGTAAGCGATGGCTCAGCCTGCTGGCGACGGGTCTGCTGGCGGTGGGCGTGCTGCTCCCGGCGGCCCCGGCGATGGCCGCTCCGACGTTCAAGGTGCCGTTCCCCTGCGGGCAGTCCTGGTCCGGCCAGACGCGCACCGGCCACAGCCCGGCGTACGCGGTGGACTTCAACCGCACCGACGACCTCGGCGACCCGGTGGTGGCCAGCGCCCCGGGCACCGTGGACCGGGTCACTGACCTGGGCGGGACCAGCTACGGCAAGTACGTCCGGATCAACCACGGCAACGGGTACAGCACCTACTACGCCCACCTCAACGGCTTCAACGTCTCCGTGGGCCAGACCGTCGGATACGGCAAGGTGATCGGCTGGGTCGGCAGCACCGGCGGCTCCACCGGCCCGCACCTGCACTACGAGCAGCGGCTCAACGGCAGCGACATCCAGGTCCGCTTCAACGGCGCGCTCGCCCTGTACTGGGGGACGAAGACGTACACCAGTGACAACGGCTGCGGCGGCGGCGGTGCCGGCTCCGGCACGGTCGACACCAGCGGGACCCCGCTGACCGTGCGCTCCGGCCCCGGCACCGGCTACGCGGCGGTCGGCACCGTCGCGGACGGCACCCGGGTGACCATCCAGTGCCAGACCAGCGGCACCACCGTCACCGGCACCTACGGCACCAGCTCGATCTGGGACCGGATCGGCAGCGGCCGCTTCATCGCCGACGCCTACGTCTACACCGGCCACGACGGCTACATCCCCAACGTGCCCCGCTGCTGAGCACGCGCCGGGGCCCCGGCGGTGTTGCCGGGACCCCGGCAACACGCTGGGACCCCGGCAACACGCTGGGACCCCGGCAACACGCTGGGACCCCGGCAACACGCTGGGACCCCGGCAACCCGCCGGGGTCCCGGCACCGTCGGAGCGGTCGTTCGGCGGGCGGGCGCGGGAAGCGCACGCGGAACGCTGTCGAGCTGATGTCGTAGACGATTCAGGCACCCGGCGATGCGGGCACCCGACGATGCGGGCGTCCGGCGATGCGGGCGTCCGGCGATGCGGGCGTCCGGCGATGCGGGCATGCGGGCATGCGGCGATGCGGGCGTCCGGCGACGGGGGCACCCAGTCTGATGTCGCAAACGACTCAGCTCGACAGCGTCGTGCCGGCCCTGCCCACCGCCACCGAAACCGGAAGCACCGCCTTCTGCCGGCGGACCGGCTCACCGGCCACGCCCGGCCGGCGCGGCCGGTGTGGCCTCCGTGGCGTCGTGGCCTCCGTGGCCGGCGCGGCCGGTGTGGGCCTCCGCGGGGTCAGCTGTTGAGGCGCCAGATGGCGAAGTTCAGCGCGGCGGCGAACGTGACCCACGCCCAGTAGGGCAGCATCAGCAGCGTCGCCGGGCGGGACACCTCCCAGAAGAGGAAGACCGTCACCCCGATCGCCACCCACATCGTCAGGATCTCGGCGAACGCCAGGCCGTACCGGCCGGCGCCGAAGAAGAGCGGCGTCCAGACCGCGTTGAGGACCAACTGCGCGATCCAGGACCAGAGGGCCGGGCCGAAGCCGACCCGCCGCCAGACCAGCCAGCCGGCCACCGCGATCATCGCGTAGAGCGCCGTCCAGACCGGCCCGAAGAGCCAGGACGGAGGGGCCCAGGAGGGCTGTTCGAGGCTCGCGTACTCGGCCGAGGTGCCGCGTACGCCGAGGCCGCCGATCGCCGCCGCGACGAAGACCGCCGCCCCGAAGCCGAGCAGGGCCCACCACCGCCGCGCGCCGGCCGTCCGCTCGCGCCGAGATGTCTCCATGTCGAGATGTCTCCGTTCGGGCGCCGGCTAAACCTCACGGCGTCCGGACAGCACGGCGCCGGGGTCGTCGCGTCCGGATCCTCCTGTCGGGAGGACGGAGTTTCCGGTCGCGACGACCCCGGCGGGTCCCGGTCGGCGGCGTCTAGCCGCCACGTCAACTGAAGATGCTCACACCACCCGGCCCGACCAGCAGGCCCACCACGATGAGGACGACGCCCCACAGGATCTGCCGGCGGAACAGCGCGAGAATGCCGGCGACCACGAGTACGACTGCGAGAATCCAGAGAATCAGCTCCATGGTTGCTGAGTACCCGAGCCGCCGACGCGGGAAACCTCCGGTTGATCGAGGCCGTCGCCCAGGTGGAAGATGCTGTACGCCTGCTTGATCACGGGGTGGGCGACGTTGCGGACGCGTACCCCGCCGGGTGTGGTGCCCCGCTCGGTGCCGGCGTGCGCGTGCCCGTGCAGCGCCAGCGCGGTCGGCGCCGAGTCGATCGCCTGACCGAGCTGGTACGACCCCAGGAAGGGGTAGATCTCCAGCGGCTCGCCGGCGAGCGTGTCCGGCACCGGGGAGTAGTGGGTGAGCGCCACCAGCACGTCGCAGTCCAGCCCCCGCAGCGCCGCGCCCAGCGCGTCCGCGCTCTGGGTGGTGGTCCGGACGAACGCCTTCATCTCCGGCTCCCCGAAGTCGCTGGCGCAACGCCCGGCGAACCCGCCGCCGAACCCCTTGACGCCGGCGACGCCCAGCCGTCCGCCGGCGCACTCCAGCACGACGCCGTCGCCCTCCAGGACCCTGATCCCGGCGTCCTCGAGCACCTTGACCACCTGCGGCACCTGGTCGCACTGGTGGTCGTGGTTGCCGAGCACGGTCACCACCGGCACGCCCAGCCCACCGAACTCGGTGGCCACGCACCGGGCCTCCGACTCGGTCCCGTGCCGGGTCAGGTCCCCGGCGAGGAGCAGTACGTCGGCGTGCTCGGGCAGCTCCTCCAGCGCCGGCCGGAACCGGCCGACCACGTCCTCGTCCAGATGCACGTCACCCACGGCGGCGATCCGGATCACCATGGAACCTCCTCAGGGCAGTTGCTCGATCTCCGTGGGCGCCTGCGCGCGGATCACCCCGATGTCGCTGGTGATCGGCACGTCCGGGAAGCGGTCGGCCACCCGCCGCAGGATCTCCTCCCGCCGGTGCGGGCTCTCCACCTCGCCGTAGAGCACGAGGCCGCGTTCCCGGCGGACCACGGTGATGCCCTGCTCGGCCACGTCCGGGTCCTCGGTGAGCAGCCGGTGGATCTCCGCCTCGACGTACTCGTCGGGCGGCCCCGTGGCGACGTCGCGGTGCTCGGTCACGGTTTTCCCTCTTCCTCCGGGGTGCCGGAGTGCGGCACCACTTCCAGCCGGTCCAGCAGCACCAGGAACGCCTCGGCGTACGGCGAGTGCTGCGTCTCCTTGCGTACCCGTTCCCAGTCGATCTGCTCCCGCAGCGAGCGGGCCAGGGGCAGGCCCCGGGCGAAGTCGCAGTAGTGCTGCGAGAAGCTGAGCAGCTTGTGCACCATCAACTGGGTCGCCGAGAGCACCGGCATGTGGATCGCGTCGACCGGCCGGACCACCGTGTCGGCGAACGTCTCCTCGGTCACCGGCGTCTCGATGGGCCGGTGGATGAGGTCGACCATCCGCCCGTCGTCGAAGACCTTCACCAGCCAGTCCTCGGGCGGACGCTCGGCCGTGAACCCCGCCGCGACCAGGGCCTCCAGGGCACGCTCCACGTCGACCTCCCGGATGAGGAAGTCGACGTCGTGCTCGCTGGAGTGGCCGCCGTGGGCGTACACGGCGAAGCTGCCGCCGAGCGCGAAGGGAATCTCTTCCTGCTTGAGCACGGCGGCGACCTTCTTCAGCGTGTGCACCAGGCTCTCGTCCCCGCGCTCGGCCATTGGCATCTCCCGTCGTCGACTGGTGGGCGGCTGATCCAACTCCGGTACCCGGCATCGTGGCGGGCCACACCTGGCACGCGACGCGGGTGGGGTCAACCGGGAGGAGCCGGCACAAAACTCCGGAGACGCGAGCGCGGGTCGGATAGCCTGGGCAAGGTGTCCAGATCAACGGAGGCACGGCGCGGCAGGGCCCGATTGCGCGCCGTCGCCCTGATCGGCATCGACGGCTCGGGCAAGACCACTCAGGCGCACCGGCTCGCCGACGCGCTCACCGCGGCGGGCCACCCCGCCACCTACCACCGCAACGCCGGCGGGCGGCGCTGGCTCGGGCGCGTCGCGCACCGCCTCGGCCGCCCGGACGCCCAGCGCCTCCTGGGGCGCAGCGGTCTGCTGGCCGTGGAGTCCGTACTGCGCTGGCTCGCCATCGCCGCCGCGCTGCTCGGTCGCCTGGCGACCGGCCGGATCGCGGTCATGGACCGCTACTCCGCCTGCCAGTACGCGAGCATCCGGGCGCACGGGGGCCGGCGCTGGGAGCGGCTCGCCCGGGTGGGCTACCGGCTCTTCCCGCGGCCGCAGGTGACCTTCCTGCTGGCCGTCGACCCTGCCGAGGCGTACCGCCGGATCGAGCAGCGGGGCACCGACCACGAGAGTATGGAGTACCTGACCGCCGCCGACGCCGCGTACCGGTCCCTCCCGGAATACCCGACCTTCGTCGTGGTCGACGCCGGGCGTCCGCCGGAGGAGGTGTCCCGGCAGATCAGGTCCCACCTGGCCGGGTGGCTCGCCGCCGAAGACCGGCGCGACGGCCGGTCCCGCGTCGTGGCCGCCCCCGGGGTGGTGGTGGCTCCGGGAGTGGAGCCGGTCACGGCCGTCCGGCTGACCGCCTGACCGGGCCCGGCGCGTCAGGCGCGGCCGTAGACCGGGATGCTCGCGCCACTGGTCGGCGCCGACTCGTCCGAGGCGAGGAAGCGGACCACCGGCGCGATGTCGGCCGGCGTGACCCAGCGCGAGTGGTCGGCGGTGGGCTGGGCCGCGCGGTTCGCCGGGGTGTCGATGACGCTCGGCAGGACCGTGTTGCAGCGCACCCCGGCCGCCCGGTACTCCACCGCCACCGCGTTGGCGAAGGCGAGCACCGCCGCCTTGGCGGTCACGTAGCCCGCGGCGCCGGGGAAGGGGGCGACGGCCGCGCGGGAGGACACGCAGACCACCGCGCCGCCGCCGGCCGCGACCAGTCGCGGCAGCGCCGCCCGGGTGACCAGCCAGGTGGGCCGCAGGTTGAGCGTCAGCATCCGGTCGAACTCCTCGACCGGGGTCTCGTGCACCAGCCCGCCGCCGGCGTACCCGCCGACGAGGTTGACCACCGCCCGCAGCGGCGCCGACGGATCCTCGGCTGCCGCCGCGACCGCCCGCTCCGCGCCGGCCGGGTCGGTGAGGTCCGCGACCAGCCGGACCGGTCCGCCCGCTTCCGGCTCCGTCGAGGGCGACCCTTCCCGCCCGGGTACGACCACCCGCCAGCCCGCGTCGAGGAAGGCGGCGGTGACCGCCCCGCCCAGCCCGCCCGTTCCTCCGGTGACCAGCACACTGCGATCCGCCATGCGTCATACGCTAGTTGCCCGGGCGGCCCGGCCGGGGTGGCGGGGCGTCGCGGAAGGCGGGAAGCTGGCATGGTCTGTCCGGGGCACTGGCCGGCGCCGGAAACCGTCCGGCACGGCCGAGCCGCCCTCCCGGGGGAGGCGACCGCGCCGGGGGAGTGGCACGCTGTGCAGATCCGGGATCCGGCGGGCGGTGTTTTATCCAACACGTGGAGTCATGGTTGACGCTCACGGCTCATGAAAGTAAGTTTCATCCGTGGCGAAGAGTCCGAAGATTTCTGCGAGTCACGAGCCGGGTGGACTGATCGTCCACATCAGCGGCCTGCTCCCGTCGTTGTCGCCGGCCGAGCAGCGGGTCGCCCGGCTGGTCGTCGCCGACCCGGCCGACGCCGCGCGTCGGACAATCACCGACCTCGCCACCGCCGCCGAGACATCCGAGGCGACCGTCATCCGGTTCTGCCGGTCGGTCGGCATGGACGGCTACCCGCAACTGCGGATCCGGCTCGCCGCCGAGGCCGCCCGCCGGATCGAGCCACCGGACGCCCGGGTCGTCGGCGGCGACATCCCGCCCGGCGCCGACCTCGCCCAGATCATCGCGACCATCGCCTTCAACGACGCGCGCGCCGTCGAGGAGACGGCCGAGCAGCTCGATCCGGCGATCTGCGAGCAGGTCGTCGAGGCCATCGCGGGCGCCGGCCGGATCGACGTATACGGCGCCGGCGCGAGCGGCTTCGTCGCCTCGGACTTCCAGCAGAAGCTGCACCGCATCGGCCGCACCGCCTTCTACTTCCCGGACGTGCACACCGCGCTGACGTCGGCCGCGCTGCTCGGTCGGGGTGACGTCGCGGTCGGCATCTCGCACACCGGCACGACCTCGGACGTCATCGAGGTGCTGGAGCAGGCCCGGGCCCGGGGCGCGGCCACGGTGGCGCTGACCAACTTCCCCCGCTCGCCGATCACCGAGGTGGCCGACTTCGTGCTCACCACGGCGGCCCGCGAGACCACCTACCGCTCCGGCGCGATGGCGAGCCGGCTGGCCCAGCTCACCGTGGTCGACTGCCTCTTCGTGGGGGTGGCCGCGCGCAACCGGTCGCGGGCCAGGAAGGCACTCGAGGCGACCGCCGAGGCGGTCCAGTCGCACCGGGTCGGCTCGGGACGGAGGCGGGCATGACGACCGGCGCGGTGGAACCCCACGACGTGACGGCTCCGGTTTCGGCCCGGCCGGTGATCCGGGTCGGCGCCCCGACGGAGCGGCGCAACCCGCACAGCGTCGACCTCGACCTGATGTCGACCCGGGACGTCCTCGAGGTGATCAACGAGGCGGACCGGCGGGTGCCCGGCGCGGTCGCGGACGTCCTGGACGAGATCGCCGCGACGGTGGACCTGGCGGTGGCCGCGCTGCGTGCCGGTCACCGGGTGCACTACTTCGGCGCCGGCACGTCCGGCCGGCTCGGCGTGCTCGACGCCGCCGAGCTCGCGCCCACCTTCAACTCCCCCCGGCACTGGTTCTGCGCGCACATCGCCGGCGGGCCGGAGGCCATGTGGCGGGCCGTCGAGGACGCGGAGGACGACGACCGGGGCGGCGCGGCCGAGGCCGCCGAGTGCGTACGGGCCGGCGACCTCGTGGTCGGGCTCGCCGCGAGCGGGCGCACGCCGTACGTCCTGGGGGCGCTCGCCGCGTCCCGGGCCAAGGGGGCCTCGACGGTGCTGCTCTGCGCCAACCCGGAGGCGGAGGCCGCCCGGTCGGTGGACGTCTTCATCGGGGTGGACACGGGGCCCGAGGTCGTCACCGGGTCGACCCGGATGAAGGCGGGCACCGCGCAGAAGCTGGTACTCAACACGTTCTCGACGGCCGTGATGGTCCGACTGGGTCGGGTCTACTCGAACCTCATGATCGACATGGTGGCCACGAACGCGAAGCTCCGGGGCCGGATGATCTCGATCCTGATGGAGGCCACCGGCTGCTCGGAGGAGATCTGCCGGCGAGCCCTCGCCGAGGCCGACGGCGACATGAAGGCCGCGCTCGTCTCGCTCGTCTCCGGGGCGGAGGTGTCGGCCGCGCGGGCCGCCCTCGCCCGCTCCGCCGACCAGGTCCGCGGCGCCCTGGCCCTCCTGGCCTCCTGACCCCGGCGCCCGCCCGCACCCACCGGCTCACCCCTCGTCCCCGGTCCGTCACCCGCATCACCCGCACCCGGTCTTCGCCGTCCCTGCGAGCCCGGTCACGTGCCGGGCATAGATCCGGGGCGCGGATTGTTCACCTGGGCGTGGGGTATTACCACGGGCGTGGATGAACCGACCGGTCCACCGGCGCGTATCCGGCAGTGACCGAGATCGCAGCGCGGCGGTGAGCCGGGTCGCTGTGTCACCGGGGCGGGCGGTGTTGCCATAAACCGGGGGGCGGCGACGCGTCGATCTGCCGACCGTTCGTGGTGCCCACCGGGGAGCAGCCACACGGGGTGCTGACAGCAAACATGGACCGTGCTCTCAGCGGATTATCAGGCATTCGTGACACTTTCGACTCACGACATGGAATCCCCAACGCGTCTCATCTGTTGTGTAGGTCAGCACCGGGCGGGCACAGCGGAAGTTACGGGGGAGGGCTGATGGACGTGGGGATGGCAAGGAACCGGGCAACCGGCGCGAGCGAGGGGACCGTGGGCAACGTGGACAAGAACATCGGCATGCGAACCGACGAGGTTGCCGAGGAGCGCGACCTGGTCGGCGTCTACCTTCACGAGATCTCCCGGACGCCACTGCTGGACGCCGCCAAGGAGGTCGATCTCTCCAAGGCCATCGAGGCCGGCCTCTACGCCGAGCACCTGCTCGGCGAGGACCGCGTCCCCGCCGGTGTCGACCGGGAGGATCTGGAGCGGCTGGTCGCCGAGGGTGAGCGGGCCAAGGACCTGTTCATCCGGGCCAACCTGCGGCTGGTCGTCTCGATCGCCCGCCGCTACGTGCGGTCGGGCATGCCCATGCTGGACCTGATCCAGGAGGGCAACACCGGCCTGGTGCGGGCCGTCGAGAAGTTCGACTACGAGCGCGGCTACAAGTTCTCCACCTACGCGACGTGGTGGATCCGCCAGGCCATCAGCCGGGCGATCGCCCAGCAGGAGCGCACCGTGCGCCTGCCGGTGCACCTGGTCGAGGACGTCAACCGGATGCGCAACGTGGCCCGGCAGCTCACCCGCGAGCTGGGCAGTGACCCGGAGCCGGAGCAGATCGCGGCGGCCCTCGGGGTCACCGTCGAGCGGGTCAACGAGCTGGTCCGCTGGTCGCAGGACACCGTGTCGCTGGACACTCCGGTCGGCGACGACGGCGACACCAACCTCGGCGACCTGGTCGCCGACAGCGACGCCCCGTCGCCGGAGGAGATCGTCCTCACCGGCCTGGAGCGGCAGCGGATCGAGGGCCTGCTCAACCACCTCGACGACCGGTCGGCCGGCATCATGCGGGCCCGCTACGGGCTGGAGGACGGCCGTGAGCACTCCCTCACCGAGGTGGCCTCGCGGTTCTCGCTCTCCCGGGAGCGGATCCGGCAGCTGGAGATCCAGGCGCTCGGCCGGCTCCGCGAGCTGGCCCGGGCCGAGGGGCTGCAGGCAGCCTGAGCCGGTAGGAAACACGGCGAACGGCCGGCGTCCGATAGGGGACGCCGGCCGTTCGCCGTATCCGGGTGCGGTCAGCGCACCCGCCCGTAGCCCTGGATGGGCATCAGGTTCATGCCCCGCTTGAGCACGTTGCGCCCGGCGCTCGGCGCGTCGATGACCTGGCCGCCGCCGACGTAGAGGCCGACGTGCCCGAGGCCGCTGTAGAAGACGAGGTCGCCGGGGCGAAGCTCGGCACGGCTGATGTGCGCGACCGCGCCCCACTGCATCCGGGTGTTGTGCGGCAGCGACTTGCCGGCCGCCCGCCACGCCGCCGAGGTCAGGCCCGAGCAGTCGTAGCCGTTCGGACCGTCGGCGCCCCAGACGTACGGCTTGCCGAGCGCGCCGTAGGCGTACCGGACGGCGACGCCGGCCCGACCGGAGATCGCGGGCGCGTCGTCCGCGCTGTCGGGCCGGGCGGCGGGCTTCTCGGTGGCCCGGCCGTACGCCTGGCGGCGCAGCTCGTAGAGCTCGGCCAGGTCGCCCTCGATCCGCTTCTTCGCGGCGTTCAGCTCGCGGGCCTGGGCGGCCTGCCGGCTCAGCGTGACGTCCAGCCGGGTCTTCTCGTCGAGCAGCCGGCGCTGGTTGCCGGTGAAGTTCGCGATCGTCTCCTGGCGCTGCCGGGTGAGCTGGTCGAGCATGCCGAGGCGGTCCAGCAGGGTCTCCGACCCGCCGGGGCGCAGCAGCGCGTCGACGGTGGTGAGGTTGCTGCCGGTCTTGTACGCGGTCACCGCCAACTGGCCGACGTCCGCCCGGCTCCGCTCGGTTTCCTCCTCCAGCGGACCGATCCGGTCCTGGACGCGGGCCACGGCGGCCTTGTTCGTCTTGATCTCCTCCCGGAGCTTGTTGTACGCCTCGACGACGTGCTCCAGCTCGGTGGAGGACTTCTCGATCCGCCGGGTCAGCTCGGCGGGGGACGGTTCGGCCCGGACCGGCACCGCGGGCGCGACCAACGTGGCCGACACCGCGGCGACCAACAGGGCGCGCAGCGTGTTCCTGAGGGACGACAAGAGCGGAAGGCTCCTCTCCCATCGGTCGCCGCGGGGCTGCTGACGCCCCCGGCGACACCGGGCCGGTGCTGTCCGGGTGGACGGCGGTCGACCGGCCGGCCCGGACAACGTAACCCGTGGCGGGAGTGACCCGCAGTTGAAGCAGGGGCGAATGTTGGCAAAGTGGCGGGAAGTGTCGATCAAGGCGTGACCGTGTGTGCCGCCGCCGCAGCAGCCTGCGCTGATTGTCGTCGATCGGACGTTCCGTGGCTTTCGTCGTTCTCGACGCATGCCGGCGGAGGGGGGTCCGCCATGACCGACAAGACGGACATGGCGGTCCGTACCCGGCGGCGACACCGCCCGGCCGGCCGAGGAGGGGGCGCAAACCGGCGTAGCGGCTGGCACGTGCGCCACACAATGAGGCGCGGAGCCGGGAATCCCGTCGATCGGCATTGAGGCGAGCCCGACGGGAGCCGATCCCGGCACACCAGCCGCGGGAGGTGCAGCCGTGAATCCTCAGGGCACCACGACACGACAGACGCGGTCACCGGGGGCGACCGCCGGGAAGAACACGCTGCTCTACGCCCGACCCGGGATCATCGTGACGGTCGACCGGTTCACCGTCGGACGCAACAGTTGGCCGGTGCGGGAGCTGACCCACCTGGAGACCACCCGCGGGCCGCACGACCGGGTCGCCGTCCGCGCCGTCGTGGTCACCGGCGCGATGCTCGGCGGCGTCGGGCTGCTGCTCGGCTTCACCGGCGGGCTGCAACGGCTCACCGCCGGGGCGTACCTCATCCTGGGCGCCGTGTTCCTGCTGCCGGTGCTGGTCGCTGTGGTGGGGGACCGGTGGCGACCGCCGGCGTACGAGCTGTGGGGCCGGCGCCGGGGCGAGCAGGTGCTCCTGTTCAGCAGCGACGACGAACGGCAGTTCGGCCAGGTCACCCGGGCCCTGCGCCGGGCCCGGGAGATGAACCGGTACGGCGGCTGGACGGACCCGCTCGCCTCGGCCGACCCGTGGCGGCCGAACCGGTAGCGGGCTCAGCCGGCGACCGGCTCCGGGGTGCGCTCGGCCCGCCCGGCGGTCACCCAGTTGCTGACCCGGCGCTCGGCGTAGAAGGAGACGAACGGCACCGTGCCGGCCAGCATGACCAGGACCATCCGCTTCAGCGGCCAGCCGGCCCGGCGGGACAGGTCGAACGCGGCCACCAGGTAGAGCATGTAGAGGAAGCCGTGCGCCTGGCCCACGGTCTCCACCATGATCGGATTGTCGAAGCCGTACTTCATCGGCATGCCGATCACGACCAGCAGGATCAGCGCCACGCCGACGATCCAGGCGATCACGCGGTACCGGGTCAGGGCTGCGCCCACCGTCGTCCGTCCTTCCACGCCCGGCCTCAGCCGGGGTAGTCACCGGGCTTGGCGCCCGGGTTGTCGTTCAACCATTGCAGGTAGCGGTTGTAGGCGGCCAGGTCGGCGTCCTCACCGCCGTGGGCCGCCGCGGGCACGCGGGCGACCCGCACGGGTCGGCGTACGACCGGACGCGTCGGGGCGTCGGCGGCCCGCGTCCCGGCGGCGGTCGGCTCCCGCTCGGCGGGTGCCTCCGGGCCGCGCAGCGCGTGCCGGACCTCGCGCCACCAGACGAACACCACGAAGCCCGCGAAGATCGGCCACTCGACCGCGTAGCCCCAGCTGATCGCGTTGCCGGCGGCGGCCCGGCTGACCTGCCACCAGCCCAGCCCCAGGAAGCCGACGACCAGCACGACCATGGCCACGTGGCGCGCGATCCACGCCGGGGTCCAGAGCCGCTTCATGGCATCGAGAGTACCGGGGCGACCCGGGGTCTCCGACGCGGTGTCGTAGTCGGGCGGGTTGGTTTGGTGCCACCCCGTGTGGGCAACCGTGTAGACGCCAGCCCAAAACGACCAGGGGGGCGATGATGACCGGATCGATACAGCAGGACGAGTTCGGCAGCCCGGAGCAGCGCATGCCCGAGTGGGACGGTGACCACGTCCACGACATGGCCTCCAGCGAGGCGGACGGCGACGGCGAGCTGCTCGGCGTCGACCCCGCCGAGCTGGGCGACGAGGACCTGATCCGCGAGATGCACAGCCTGCACCGCACGCGGCTGGACACCTTGCGGCACGCGGCGGACTCGGCGCTCGCCCACCACCTGCGCCGCACCGCGGAACTGGAGACCGAGTACCTCGCCCGGAACCCCGGGCGCGAGGTCGACCCGAGCCGGCTCCGGGACGCCTGATGGCGCACGCCGAGCGCGGGATGTCCGCGCCCCCGGAGGTGGTGTTCAGCACCGCCACCGACCCCGACCGGGCGTCGGCCTGGCTGCCCCAGCCGCTGCGCGCGGACGGCAGCCCGGCGGAGGAGATCAGCGCGGAGGAGCTGCGGGCGCGGTGGAGCGCCGCCGGGGACTGGTCCGCCGAGATCCGGGTCGAGCCCGCCCAGGCGGGCGGGGCCCGGACCCGGCTCGACCTCACCGGCGGGGCGGACGCCGACCGGCTGGCCGACGAGGCCCTGGCCAGCCTCGCCCGCGAGGTGGCCGACAACCTGCAGGCCGGCTGAGCCGGGCCGCACGACCCGAGGAATCGAGGAGACCGGGTGACCGACGTGAAGGGGAAGGTGGCGCGGTTACGCCGGGCCTACGCGCCGCACGAGCACCGGCCGCTCGGCGGCTACCTGGTGTCGATGAGCAGCTATGCCGCGGTGACCGCGGCGCTCGCCGGGCTGGTGAGGGCGACCGGCCGGCAGGTGCCCGAGCGGCCCGCCACGGCGGACGTGGTGCTGCTCGGCATCGCGACCCACAAGCTCAGCCGGCTGCTCGCCAAGGACGCGGTGACCAGCCCGCTGCGTGCCCCGTTCACCCGCTACGACCGGCCCATCGGCAGCGGCGAGGTGATGGAGCAGGTCCGCGACCAGGGCAGCAGCACCCGGCACGCGATCGGGGAGCTGCTGAGCTGCCCGTTCTGCCTCGCCGTCTGGGTGGCCACGGGGTTCACCGGCGGGCTGGTGCTCGCCCCCCGCCTGACCCGGCTGGTCGCCACCGGGCTCACGGCCGTGGCCGCCTCGGACTTCCTCCAGTTGGCGTACGCGGTGGCGCAGCGCGCCGCCGAGGGCGGCGGGCGCGACGACGAGGACTGAGGACGCGACGACACCACGAAGGGGGCCGGCGGTGTGCCGGCCCCCTTCGTCGCGTCCGCCCGACCGGTCAGGTCGGGGTTGTGCCGTGGTCCTCGCCGGCCCACCCCCGGGACGCCTCCGGCTCCCGCTCGTCGTCGTCCGCGCCGGTGATGATCTCCCGGTCCACGGCGGTACGGTCGTGCTCGTTGGCGAAGTCGGGCTCCGGCAGGGTGTCCGTGTCCTCGGGGGGTTGACCGAGCGCCGGCAGCTTGTCGTGCTGCTCCTCGTGGTGGGACATGTCGCTCTCCTCACTCCTCGTCGGCCGCCCGGCGCCGGGAGGCTGCCGGCCCGCGGTGAGTGCCCCGGGCCGGTCGTGCGGGGCCGCCGGGGGCCGTCAGGTGACCGATCCGCCGAGCAGGTCGGCCGCCTCGTCGACCGCGTACTCGCCCTCGGGCAGCGCGGCGATCCGGGTGAGGAGCTGCGCGGGCAGTTCCGCGGCGACGGCCCGGCGGTAGATGTCCGCCTGGCTGATCCGCTCCTGGCCGTGGTAGAGGTCCTCGAGCAGGTCGTCGAGGCGCCGGGTGTCCGGCTTGTCGGTCGCGGGCGCCTCGGTCACGGGTGCGTCGTCGGTCACGTCGGGTCAGCTACCCGCGACCGAATCGGTCAAACGTCACCATGCCGCCGACCTCGCCGACGCCGCCGGGCCGCGCCCGCGCCGGGCCGCCTCCCCCGGGACGCTCCCCGCGTGCCCGCCGCAGGCTGTGACGGCGGTCACGGGCGGGGCCGGAACACCGGGGGCGAGTGGTCCGTTGAGTGAGGTGTCGGTGTGTCCAGTGTCCCCGGGCCTCACCCACATAGCCTTCGCGGAATACCGTCCGGCTGGAGCCGCGTCGCGCCACTCGCCGAGAGGCGACCTGCACACCGACACCAGCGCCGCCCCGCGGGTCAGGCGGGGGCGGGGGCTGTCT
>NZ_JBPQTP010000066.1:0-37315 GCF_051386395.1 Micromonospora sp. URMC 106 | reverse complement strand
CCCCCCCCCCCCCCCCCCCCCCCCCACCGGCTCAGGTGTACCAACTACCCGGGTGGCGCGGATCGTGTCACCCCCGGGACAACGAGAACATCCGCATGGAGCCCTGCCGGGGCCACTCCGATGGTGTAGCGGGTGCCGCAGGCACAACCACGCGGCGGTGAAGGCGATGCCCGAGCCGACCGATCCGCCAACCTGAGACCGGGCAGTCCTCTCTGGAACTCAATGACGTGAGCGGTGGCCACCACGTCCTGAAGGTCAAGAGAGTGACATGCCTCCATCGAAACACCCTGCCGAAGATCTCCTCTACCCGCTCCTCGCCGCTGTCGGCGAGCCCCCACGCGCTGGCTCCTGTGGCCGGCCCGCACCGGGCTTTCCGGACGAGAGTACTCAACAGTCGGTGTTCGACGGCGACCTTGAGGACTTGCCTCTGCTCGCCGCCGCGAGAGCCGTCTGCGCCTCGTGCCAAAGCCTGAAGGACTGTACGGTCTACGCCACCGAGAGCATGGACAAGACCACCTTCCTCGCCGGGCTGACCGCAGCAGAACGCGAGGCTGTTCGCCGACGCTCAGAACGTACGATCCACCGCAGGACCGTGGTCGGGCGGATGCGAGCCGAGAATGTCACCGCATCGGAGGTCAGCTTCTACACAGAGTACCCGCTGCGAAGCATCGAGCTGGACATGGCTGGTCTCGCTGCCGGCTGAGCTCACCCGACGAGCTGCATGCCGGCGCCACGTCTGACGAACATTTCATTCGTGTGGCTGACGGGATCCACGTCCAAGGCTGAACCGCACCTACTACCGAACGCCCTCAGTGCGTGGTCCTCGCTTGACCGTAGGAGACGAGGTGCGGTCAGGATCGTCAAGCCGGCTTAGGTGCTCGGTGGTGAGACAACGGCTTGGATCGGGGGTCACGACCCGGGTCGCCCCGGTTTGATCGCCAACGGTCGCCCGGGATGAGGCTGTTCCCAGTTGGGCGAGCGCCAAGTCGAAGTTCTCCACCTGGGTCGTGGTGGCTGCTGGGCTAGCTCGGCTCAGAGGGGCGGTAGGCGTATTCGGTGGGGATCAGGTCGTCCGACTGGATGACCCAGGGTCGAAGCCACCGCCCCGCGCCGTCCAAGGCCATCACGCCATCATCGTGACTAATTCGGATCTCCGATGCGATGTATAGGGCGTGCTCTGCTAAACACCCCGTCGCACCTTGGCTGTGACGAACTTCGTTGGGGGTAAGCACCACTTCCTCGCCACGTGACTGGGTGCCCTTTACCTCGACGTGCAGCGTCCGCCCATCTGGATGCCGGCAGTCGAGGTCGTAGCCGCGGTTGTAAGCTCCGACCCGGTCGACCTCCCAGCCCCACTTGTGCAGTTCGGCTTCGGCTAGGTCCTCGGCGCGGACTTCAATCGCTTTTCGGATGACGGGGTCGAGCAGGCGGCCTTGCCGCAGTCGGGCAACGCCTTGGTCCGCTTCCTCGACCACATCCTGCCGAGCACGTCCAGCCGTCAATCGCGGGGGGTCCAAGGAGACCGGCTCGCGATGGAGGTAGGCAAGCAGCGGCAGCATGTGGATGAGGTCTTGGAACAGGCCTTCGCCTGGCGGCAATAGGCGGCCGTTGTAGCAGCGAGCCAGGACAGCGCCCGCCTCATAGTTGTGGATTCGTCTGCGACTCTCCGATCCGACAGACGACAACGCGCCGGCGCCCAGATCAATCGTGTCGATGTTCTCCGCGTCGACCGAGACGCCTGCAGTGCGTCGCAGTAACGTTCGCGCCTCGGCTGAGCGTGAGGCGATCACCTTGCGGTT
Organism: Micromonospora sp. URMC 106; assembly: GCF_051386395.1. Lineage (NCBI taxonomy): Bacteria > Bacillati > Actinomycetota > Actinomycetes > Micromonosporales > Micromonosporaceae > Micromonospora > Micromonospora sp. URMC 106. Next base: position 35,516 of record NZ_JBPQTP010000066.1, on the reverse strand, counting down.
CTTGGCCGGCCGACGCTTCCCGGCTCGAAATTCACTCGTTCCCTGCATCAGGGACAGGTAGACCCGCGAGCCGTCAGCAGCGAACAGGTACACCAGGTAGAAGCCCTCCTGGGCAGTTGGAGCGTAACGCTTGGAGAAGATTCGCACCCAAGGGACAGGACCGTAACTGCCCCTACGGCCTCCGCCGTCGACGTCCAGATCTAGATGCTCAAGACCGAGCGAAGCGGAGGCCACGGGGACGAGGACCTTCAAACAGTCAGCGATCTCCTTAGTCGCCGTGTCTCTGGCTTGCATGGCAGGGGAGCTGTCGCGGGAATACCGAACCGCCAAATCCAGGACCTCTTGGAGCAGCCGCCGTAGGCGGTGCTCATTCTCGCGCAGCTTCAAGCCGGCGAGAGGCTCGGGCGGGAGAGGCATGGCAGAGAGCATAGGGATCTTTCGCAGCGGTGAGCCACCCCACTTCCATGAAGCTCCTTGATCACAACGCGTTGCGGAGTTGGATCCGGCAGGCCGTGGCCGAGGCTGACGACCGTCACGACCGGCCCATCAGCGAGACGGCCGAGGAGAACCGCCAGCTACGCAAAGAGGTCCTATTCGGACAGATCGACCCGTGCGGCCCCGCTTCGGGCATCGCGCTCGCCCCAGGCTGGCCGCATACTTGCCGGACCGCATGGCAGATGCCTCAAGGAGTGCAGGTGAAGGTAAGTCGCATCACTTTCCAGAACTTCCGCGGCGCGAAGAGCGGAACGGTGCTGCTGGATGGTCACACCCTGCTCGTGGGCGGTAACAGCGTTGGCAAGTCCACGATCTGTGACGCCCTCGACCTCGTGTTGGGGCCGGAGCGGATGAGCCGACGTCCAGTCATCGACGAGCATGACTTCTTCGCCGGCCAATACCTGCTGGCTGACGGGACTACCCCAGAAATCAGGATCGAGGTAATCCTGACCGACCTTTCTAAAGAAGCCACTCGCCGCTTCCGCAGCCATCTGCGAGTCTGGTCGGCAAGCAAGCAGGACTTGCTGGACGAGGTGGTACCCCCTGCACCACCGACGCTCAGCGAGGCCCAGGATCCCACTGCCGCTACGGCGCCACCCTCTAATGCGGTGCCGGAGGGAACATGGTGCCTACCGGTGGTGTTCATCGGTCGCTTCGACCCCGACGAAGATGACTTCGCCGCAGGTACCTTCTTCGCGTACCCGGAGGTCATTTCCGACAGCTTCGCCGACTTCGGAGGCGACCTCGGGCAAGGCCGCAAGCCCTTCAAACGCGAGGACAAGCGGATGTGCGGATTTATCTACCTGCGCGCCAATCGGACCGGCAGCCGAGCACTCAGCTTCCAACGGGGATCGTTGATCGATACGATCGTCCGACTGGAGGCCCAAGGCACCGACGTGTCGCTATGGGAGCGGGCGATTCGCGACGTGGACCAAGTGGTGGTTACCGGGGACGGCTCGGGATTCGCGAAGATCCGCACCGAGGTCCGCAAACTTGTCAGCCAGTTCATCAACCTCACGGACAATCCGGCAGCCGTGGACGTGCACGTATCGGATCTCACCCGCGAACATCTGCGCGAAGTCCTCCGGCTGTTCGTGTCGACACAGCCGGGCACCTACCCGGTCCCGTTCAACCGGCTGAGCACCGGATCGTTGAACCTACTGGTGTTCGCACTGCTCACCTATATCGCCAAACTGACCGAGGACCAGTCGGTCATCTTCGCGATGGAGGAACCGGAAATCGCGCTACCGCCGCATGCTCAGCGCAGACTGGTCCGGTTCACGCTCGACCAGATGGACCAAGTGATCGTTACGTCGCACTCACCCTACGTCATCGAAATGTTCGATCCAGACCATGTGGTCACCGTGGCCCGAGACGACGCCGGAGCGCTAACGAGCTGGCCGGTGGCTCTCCCACCTGACTACAAGCTGAAAAAGTACTGGACAAACCAGCGTCAGTTCGCCGAAGCGGTCCTGGCCCGCGCGGTGTGTGTCGTAGAAGGAGCCACTGAGCTCGCCGCTATGCGTGTCGCTGCTGACATACTGGAGCGGGACCCGACATCGGGCTATCAGCACCTCGACCTGATGGGCATCTCTTTGTTCGACGCCGGCGGAGATACGTCGGTGCCGCTGTACGCGCCAGTTTTCGCTGCGATGGGCAAGCCTGTGTTCGGTATTCATGACACACCGGTCAGGCCGTTGACCCCAGAGCAGGACTTGAAGGCAACGGACTTCACCATCTACCAGGTGATCGACTACGCCGGGATCGAGGAGTTGCTGACTGATCAAATCCCGGTTGAGGTACAGCGCAGATTCTGTACTGCCGTCAGCACCCGAAGCGACTACCCGCAGGACTGCGGCATCCTCGACGCCACCGCAGGCGAGCAGGACGTCAAAGACCACACGCGTAACGTGCTAACGAAGCGCAAGGGGTCTTTCGACGGTTACGCGCCGCTGCTCGTCGGAGAGTGTCGCACGCGGGCGGATCTTCCGGCGACGATCGTCGACTTCCTATTTAAGATGAACGAGGCACTGGCTGATAAGGCACCGAGCGGGCCAGCTACCGATATCGCAGGCGAAGCCGCCGATGAATCTTGATCAACCCCGACTCGAAATCCTTGCGGCGTCGGGTCATTTGCTCATCGTCGGCGGTCCTGGATGCGGCAAAACCTCCATTGCCCTACTTAAAGCACGCGAGGTCGTTCCCGCCTTAGAGCCGGAACAGTCCGTACTGTTCCTCAGTTTCTCACGAGCCGCAGTACGACAGATCAGCGACCGGATGACAGGGATACTCGATCTGCAGACGCGGCGGCGCTTGGAGGTGCGCACCTTCCATGCCTTCTTTATGGACGTCGTGCGCAGCCACGGCCGTTTCCAAACCGGCAAGCCGTCATCTTTTATCACTCCTGACGAAGAACAGCAGCTCCAAGCGGCGTTCGAGGGCGACTGGGCCGCCGAGAGCCGCCGCCTGGCCGCCGACGAAGGAAAGTACGTGTTCGACCTGCTCGCCTGCACCACGGCCGGCCTCTTCGAGCGCTACCCCATCCTCGCAGCCCTCTATAGCGACGCGTACCCCGTCGTGATCGTCGACGAGTTCCAAGACACCAACGACGACCAGTGGCGAGCAATCCGTGCACTGAGCTCGGCATCGACAGTTATTTGCCTCGCCGACCCCGACCAGCGCATCTACGATCACCTGCCCGGTGTCAATGAGCAACGAATCCAGGACGCTATCGATGCCCTGCAACCTAAGGCGTTCGACCTATCGAAAGACAACCACCGCAGCCCCGGGCAAGGACTGCTCGCATACGCGAACGCGGTGCTAAGGAACGACCCCAGCGTCCCGGTGCCGAATAACTTGACCTACGGCAAATACAGCCACCCAAGCAGGGTTGAGACCGTGGTTCACGCATACTTGGTCGTTTTGCGCCAGCATCTGCTCAAGGAACTGGGCAGAGAGCCGACTGTTGCGGTACTGGCCCCGACGAACGCCCTCGTGGGTCGGCTATCAGAGACGGCGGCGACAGACAGTGAGCTCGGCGGAAAGATTTACCCCGCCGTGGACCACGAGCTCAACCTCGACCAGGATCTCGCGACTGCGTCTGCTTACGTGGTCGCCTCGATCATGGAATGGCCCGGCCTCAACCCAAGCGAAGCGCTCACGGTGACGGTGAAGCACATCTGCAACTTCTACCGCGTGAAGTCCGCCAAGGCCTCGGGCGCGAGAAAGACCGTTGTAAGGCTTGAGCGTGCGCTGCACAACATCACTTCTGGAACCAAGGTCCGATCAAACACTGCCAAGGTAATCGCCGCCGCCTGTTCCGAGGGGATCCAACTCACCGGTAGTCCAGTGCAGGATTGGCAACTTGCTCGTGCCCGTTTGAGCGGGTCTATCGAACTGAAGGAAATTTTCGGCAAGGCGCGTCTAATCCGATTGCTGGAAGCAACCGATGCAATAGCTTGGGCGCTAACCGACGCCTGGAACGGCACCGCGTATACGGACGCGGCTGCGGTTGTGCGCCGAGTCCTAGCCAACCGGATGATCGAGGCGATTCCATCTGAAGAAACCGCGTCCACGATTTTTATGAACATGTACAAGTCGAAAGGCAAGGAGTTCGACGGCGTGATCATCGCTGAGACAAGATTTGGCAATGATCAGCTCATCGATTTCACTAAAAAAGAGACCGAGATACAGTCCCGACGGCGGCTTCTGCGAGTTGCGATCACGCGGGCACGCCATCATGTTGTAATCATTCGCCACGCCTCGCAACCACCCCTGATCTCCTAACCAAAGAGCTGATAGCGCACTGGTGGAACGACACATGGGGACGGCTCACCCGGCGGGACGTGTGGCTCGCCCGAGAGGTCCGCTGGCTCGTCGTTGCCAGGGCAGGCGCCTCCGAGGCGGGCAAGGTGCTCCGCTGGGACTTCGACTCCGAGGACGAGGCCCGGGGATGGTCAAGCGCCTCGTCCAGGCGGACGGCGGCCAGTGGCGAGAAATGGACGGCGACCCCGGGACGAAGCCTCGCGCGTAGTTCTCGGTGGCTGCTTTACGCCTGGCTCCTATCACCGGCAGACGTCGGCGCGAACGTGCACCCCGCACCATCGTGGCAAGTCCACGACCAGACATGCCACCCGCCGTCGTCCTTGCGCAGCTCCCACTGCCACGGGTGCGTGTCGCCCGCAAGCAGGGTCCGCCCCTAGTCCCACCACACCGCGCGTACCTGCTCGGTCACCGTCGCCTGGTCGTCGCCCTGGTGCTCGATAACACTCGACCCCACCGTCTTCACCTTCTAAGGCAAATGCCGGGAGCCAGTCATCTCCACCCGGTAGTCGCGCCACTGCCGCAGCAGCTGGTCATGACGTGGCCCGGCCAGCACCCTCGACAGTCCGATCTCCTCACCGGCGCTGAGCCTCAAAAACCACACCCGCGCAGCGGCCTCCGGCGCCGCCTCACCCCGCTCTGCCTCCAACTGCTTCCGCACCCGCCCACGAGGCCGGAACAGCAAGAGGGCCGACGCATACGGGCGCCACTAGCGCCCAGGACCATCGCCGAACCGGCCTACTCGCTTCTCGGATCCGGTGCGGTCACCAGGCCTCCAATCCCTCCCCCAAGGTCATCTCTTCAGGATACGGAGCGACCGGGGAGGGACGGCCGCGCCTGGCCACAACGTCCCTCTTTCATCGCCGACCGGCGCACAGACCAGCCGCCCTGATTTGCTGATCGTGGAGCCTGTGACTCAGCACGCCACGACCGAGCGGCGCGGCGTGCTGGGGTCGACACGTTGGAGCGTGAGTCGGCCTCCGCACGGCAGGTATGGCGTGTCGCACTACCAAGATCGCGTTCTCCGCGGTATGGTTTTAGAGTGGAGGACCAGGACGAACCGCTGACCGAGGTCGGCACCAGCATCGAGCTCTTCTCAGGTGGCGGCGGCCTTGCGCTAGCGATGCACAGGGCGGGATTTCGTCACCTAGTGATGAATGAGTTCGCGCCGCGGGCATGCGAGACTCTTCTAAAGAACGGCGCCGTTAAGCGAAAGAGCGAAGACCACATCCCCCTCGCCCTGAATGACGAATGGCCGCTAATCCAAGGCGACATTCGAGATTTCAATTTCGATTACCTCGCCCAGAAGGTTGACGTTGTAGCAGGCGGTCCGCCCTGCCAGCCCTTCAGCCTCGGCGGAATTCACAAGGGCTACGAAGACGCCCGAAACATGTTTCCCCAGCTGTTTAAGGTAGTACAGCAAACTCAACCGAAGGCGATCATCTGCGAGAACGTTCGCGGGCTCCTAAGGACTTCGTTCCGACCTTACTTCAATTACATCTTGAGAGAGCTCTCCCTGCCTTTCGAGGAGCGCGCCGAAGATGCGAGCTGGGAAGCGCATGATGCCCAGCTAGTCCAGCGTGATCGAGAGATATCTCAGAATTCCGAGGAGCGATATGTAGTTATACCCATGGAAGTAAACGCCGCCGATTATGGCGTGCCTCAGGTACGGAACCGTGTGATCATCGTTGCCTTTAAGGCCAGCCTTGGCATCACAGCCGAGGACTGGCTTGAGCGCTTCGCGCCTCGCAAAAGCCATTCGCGGAATGCGCTGATAAAGAGCCAACTGGACGGCTCCTACTGGGAACGGCACTCCGACGTACCCGGCTCTGTTCGTGACGCAGTAGTGCGATCGCTGCCTGACGCTGAGCCGATCACGGATGAAACGCTGCCGTGGCGAACGCTTCGAGACGCCCTCTACGGAAACCCCGATAGACCACATGAACCGCCGCTACCGAGGGATGTCGTCGACAAGATGGAGCATCCATCCGGCATGTGGCTCCACCATATCGGATGGCCCGGTGCCCGCATCTATGCTGGCCACACTCCAAACTATCTTGACCGCCCAGCGAAGACAGTTAAGGCTGGCGTTCATGGCGTGCCTGGCGGCGAGTCGGTGATGTTGTTGGATGACGGGTCCCACCGATACATGACTGTTCGAGAGACGGCCAGAGTCATGACCTTCCCCGATAGTTGGCAACTCGCTGGCCCTCGTGGCGAACAGATGCGGCAACTGGGAAACGCTGTTCCCGTCGAACTCGGGCGAGTCTTCGCTACTGCAGTCGCAGCCGCCCTAAAATGGGCAGACAGCCGACAGGAAAACCGGTAGCTCCAGCCATGTCGACCCCGTGGAACCAGCAAACACCGCCGGACGCCGCTTGGCGATGTCCACGAGGTGCCAATCGGAGAACGCGGGCCGCAGAGCAAGATGAAGCGGCCGGGGGCCGAGAGGCGCGAATGATCGCCCTGCCCGATGGGCGCCAGGCGTGTGCTTCCGTCTGCCTGCGGGTGTACGCCAACACTCGGAGAATTCGTGCGTATCTTCGTTGGTCAGACTCGGGGACGACCCGTGAGAGGTACCTAGGCGAGGTCGTGCATCAAACGCGGGCTGAAAACCTCCGAGCCGGCTGGACAATCGCACGTGGAAGCATAGCTACCAGCAGTCCGACGGAGGCAACGTCCCCCGCTTCGCCACGTGCCAAGTCGTGGGCGTCAAGCCCAGCAGTTCGAGCGGTGATGCGCGGGAATCGCGGCCGGGATACGAAGCCCGAGCGACGGCTGCGCTCACAACTGCATGCGATGGGCCTTCGCTACCGTGTGAACTACAAGGTGCTCCCCAAGCTTCGAAGGACAGCCGACGTCGCCTTCGTCAAGGCTCGCGTCGCAGTCTTCGTCGATGGTTGCTTTTGGCACGGCTGCCCCGAGCACTACAGGCCAGCGACCAAAAATCAGGATTTTTGGGTCGCGAAGGTGGTCAGTAACCGCCGACGGGACAGTGAGACGGATTCGCTGCTCGCCCTTGCAGGCTGGCAGGTCGTCCGCGTCTGGGAGCACGAGGACGCGTCTCAGGCAGCAGAACGAGTGGCCACCTTGCTCCGTCAAGCCACCCCCCGGGCGCCGGCAGGCTGATCCACGGCCGCGACGCACCCGGTCTCTGTCGAGCATGGACGGACACCCAGGGTCGCGATGCACTATCGTCATCCCGTGCCACCTCGCCAGCGCTCCTCGGTCCCCGCTCCTCCGCGCTTCAACCCCTTGGACCCAGATGAAATCGGCCGGTCGTTGCGCGAGCAGCTCGACTCGCAAAAGGTCAAGTCATTTCCCCTACCCGAGTTCCGAGGGGCCGGCCTATACGCACTTTATTGGGTAGGCGAGTTGCCGCTATATGAGCGACTGAAGAACACCCATGTACCGCTTTATGTCGGGAAGGCCGAGGCGGGGAGTAGTCGGTACGGCTACGCACCCAATTACGAGGAAAGCAAGCTCTGGGATAGGATCATCAAGCACTCCAAGAGCATTCAGGAAGTTGAGCGGTCCCCAGGTTCGAATATCCGACTGTCCGATTTCAGGGTGCGCTATCTACCGCTCGACGACGCTTGGATCGTCCTTGGCGAGCGCGCGTTGTTACGTCAGTACAGGCCGGTACTCTGGAATTCGTTCCTAGATGGCTTCGGCTCCAACCCACCTGGCGCGGCTCGCAAGAACGCCCGCTCGTCTTGGGACACCATCCATCCAGGACGGGCGCGAGCCGGGCAGTTACCTCACCGTCAGTACACGAGAGACGAGATGCTGCAGGGCGTCGAGCGCGCGATCGAGATCAGTCTCATGCCCCCTACTCAAGCGCGCGAAGCCGCAGTAACGGCTTTTCGTCGCGATCGTCCGCCAGTGATCTGGCAACTGGCAAAGAGCAGGGACCCGGACAAAAGGCTTCGCATATTCGATCCGGAACGGTTTTTCGCCGAGGCCGCTCGTCTTGAGGTTGCGCTCGATGAGAGCGAGTACCGGATTATGTCGACGGCAGAAGCACGCGAGGCGGAATTGGAAATCCTGCAAGAGAGTTTCGATCTAGGCTAGAGGCCCTCTCTCTGATACCGATTTTCGGTTCCTAGATTGTGAACGCTACGACTTGGAGTACCTCCTTACAACAACCAAGTCGTCCTTTCCTGCTCCGACTACGGTTTGGCGACATACGATCGGTTCTCCGGGGCTGATGCCGAACAATGTGGCAAGCTCTTCATCCGCTTGCACCGTTAGGAGACGCTCCCAGCCTGCGCCCCCTGCCCGCGGGTCACGTACGTAGGTCCCGCGAGCGCGCTCCGTCTGGAGGTATCCCTCCTCTCGTAGCAGCGCGATCGCCTGCCGCACTGTGCCTCGACTCGCGCGGAACTCCGCCATCAACGCCTTCTCCGTGGGCACCAGGGCACCCGGCGACATCTGTCCATCCTCGATCCGCTCGCGGAGCCTCTGCGCGATGACCCTGTATTTGGGCTGTCCGTACGTCGAGGGAGGCACCCCGACACGGTACCTGGCACTTGTCTTACCAACTGCCGACCACTCAAGTCGTTTCCGGGTATAGACAAGTCGTCCACTTGTAGATACGTTTCTTGGTGTGCGGCCGGGGTGACGGTTCGTATCAGGGGTGGTGTCGTGCCGGCCCTGGCCGCTCGTGATGCGCGGCGTCCTGTCGGACCGGTTGCGGTAGCCGCGCGACAAGTTGGCTCGGCGATACCCGACCCGTCTGCGTCGGACGGCGCGCCGTGCCTTCATCCGGGCCGGTGGCCGGCCGCATTCCCCCGTGGTCGGCCACCGGCCCCCGTCTATCCGTGGAGGTGCGATGTCCGGCTCTCACCGTCGGCGCCGCTGGTTCTCGTCCTGGTGGTCCCGGAACCGCGGACCGGCTCGAATCGCAGACCGCAACGTTCCGGCGAATCGGCACCCGGTACCCCTTCCGTCTCCGTCCTGGTGGTCGGTTGCGCCAACGCGGGAGCTGCCTGCGCTGCGGTTTGGGGGCAATGGTGGGGGGTGGCCGCGATGACGCGTACGAACGCGGCCGACGTCACCAGCCACCCGAACTGGTGTGCCCCGGACCGCTGCGGCCATCTGGTGCCACCGCTCATGACGCACATGGCCCGCCGTCATCGCGGTCCGCTCGTCCAGGTCGGCGACAGTCGAGAGAGCGGCATGGTCATCACGTATCTGATCGGCGCTGACGGGCGAGAGCCCCTGATCGCGGTCCATGCGAGGTGCCGCGCCGGCAACGCCTGGGCTGAACTGTCGCTGACGCAGGTTTCCCAGCTGGTCGAGCGACTGCGCGATCTGCTTGCCCAGAGTAGCGACCCGGGGGCCGGCAATGCCTGATCGCAAGATCGCAGCAGAGAGCACGCAGGAACCGTCGACGGCGCAGGCTGGGTGCCCGGCGTGGTGCCGGGGCTGTGGGGCGAACGATCCGATGCATCGGGGCCTGACCGCCACCATCGGACGAGAGCGCACCGGCTGGATCAGCGTCCAGCTACTGCTCGACCGGTTCGCGCGTCGGGACCTGGCCGTGAAGCTCGACGCCACCCGCGAAGGCGCCAGCCAATCGGTCCTGCTCTCCCGGGTACAACTGGACCGGCTCATCTACGAACTCACCTACGCCCGGCTGGTCATGATGACCAAACGTCAGTCGATGGAGATGCGCGATGAGCGTTGACCGACGATCTCCCGGCTGCGCTTCCATGCCGCTCGGGCGGCAATCGCGGCGGCCAACGGCAATCACACCCGTGCCCGAGCGGCCCGTTGGCGGCACCACCTGGCAGACGTTGGAACGTCTAGGGGGTACGGTGACCGGTGTGCATGGCCGGGACTGGCGCCCTCGTTACCTGCAACTCGCGGAAGAGTTGCGGGCGAAGATCATGAGCGGGGAGCTGGCTCCCGGCACTCTGATGCCGAGCGAGACGGAGCTGGCGGAGTCCTCCGGTCTGTCCCGTACCAGCGTCCGCAACGCCATCCGGCAGCTCCGGGAGTGGGGCCTGGTTCGCGCAGAGCAGGGCCGCGGCACCTACGTTCGGGCACCGCGCCAACGGGTACGCCGTCGCAACACCGAGCGGTACCAGTGGGAGAAGGACCGGGTCCTGCTCGACGAGGCGGAGCGATTGAAGACCGGCGCCATCGAGCACGACACCGGCCTGACCGTCGATGACCTCAAGTTCCACGCGGAGTATTCCCGCGTTGACGCAGACGAGGAGATGGCGGCGGCCTTGCAGGTCGAGCCGGGTACGCCGCTGCTGCGCCGGGTCTACTGGACGTCCTCCCGCCACGAGAACGCGCCGCTGACGTTGTCGTACTCCTACTTGCCGTACGACTTGGTGGCTGCGAACCCGGACCTGCTCGACGAGAGCAAGGAGCCTTGGCCCGGCGGTACGCAGCACCAGCTTTACACCCTCGGCATCGAGCTGGACCGGATTGACGATGAGGTCCGAGCGCGTCCGCCGTCACCTGACGAGGCCGAACTGCTGGACATCGACCCGGGCGTCTCTGTGCTCACCGTGCGAAAGACCTCGGTCGACACCACGGGCCGCGTCGTCGAGGTCGCCGACGCGGTGATGCCGGGGGACCGCACAGAGCTTGTGTACTCCCACAAACTCCAACGGTGGAAAACTTGACGCAGATCGTCTCGGTCATCACTCCAGTCCACGCGCCCAGCATCGAGCACCTCGCTGGCGCCTACGCGTCGTTGCTCAAGCAGGAGATGCCCGACGGGTGGGATTGGCAGTGGCTCGTCCAGGAAGACGGGCAGACCGGCGCCCTGGCCGACGCCCTGCCCGATGATCCTCGGATCAGTCTCGGCACCGGCCGTCCTGGTGGGCCTGGTGTTGCCCGCACCCTCGCTCTTTCCCGAGTCTCCGGGCAACTCATCAAGGTCCTAGACGCTGACGACCAGCTGACCCTTGGCGCCCTCGCCCGGGACATCGCCGCGTTCACCGCGCACCCGCAGATCGGCTGGACCACCTCGCGGGTACTCGACCTGCTGCCAGACGGGTCAACCGCCGGCTGGGACAAGGACCCGGCTGCCGGGGTCATCGCCCGCAGCGCGGTCCTGGCGTTCTGGCAGGCACACGACTACCGCGCATCCGTGCACCCGGCGACTCTGTGCCTGCGGCGGGATCTCGTCTTCGCTCTGGGCGGTTGGATGGCCCTGCCCGCCTCCGAGGACACCGGCCTGCTGCTCGCCGCCAACGCGGTGAGCGAAGGCTACTTCACCCGGGAATACGGCCTGCTCTACCGCAAGTGGCCTGGCCAGGTCACCAGCCAGGCTGCGCATCGGGAGCCGGCCGAGTTCCAAGCCCGGATGGGAATCATCGAGGCCAGAGCCAACGCCTTGGCCTCGATGCTGCCTAACGGGTTGCCGCTCACGCCTCCGGCGTAGCCTCATGCCCCGGCATGCCGTGGGTTCGGCGCCGCTGCTTCATCTCTGCCTCGTAGATGTGGCGCTGCCCGCCGGCCAGCTTCTCCCGGGCGTCCCGCTCGATCTCCTGGAACGCGGCGTAGTAGCCGTCGTCGAACTCCTCCACGATCTGGAACGTCCAACGGCCTGGTAGCACGTTCCGCCCTAACAGTTCGTGCTCGACCCGGTCGGCCACCTCGTCGTGACCCGCCTCGCGGAGCAGCTTCACCACCCGATCGAGGGTGAAATCCGCGCCGCCGACGAGTTGGTGCGCCGAGTACAGGTGACCGCGCACCCGGTGAATCGTTTCCAACGCCTTGCTCAGCTCGCCTAGTGCTTCGACGGTGGTGTCATCGAGGCCGTACGGACGAGAGTGCGCTCCGTCCACCGCGCCTGTCCTCTGCTGGTCTGGCATGTCCTCGACATACCCGTAACACCGCAGCCGTACCGGTCTTCGGGTCGACTGGATTCGCAGCCTGACGGCGCGGGAAGGCCGGTGACCTCCCCGCGCCGGGTTAGCTAGACGAGGACAGGCGTGACACCCAGGACAAGGACGATCACAACCAGGATCTGGATCACCACCGTCTGCGGCGCACGCAGCGAGAACGTCAGCTCGGTCAAGCTTCACCTCCCTCGGTTTGTTAACGCACTGGGCAACGACCTGCGAAGATAGACATCCGACGATGGACTGAGCGGACTCGCATTCCGCGCACTCATCGGAGGAATAACCTCTTTGGCCGCCGCAGATCATCGCACGGTCAGCCCAGGAGGCGCAATTTACCCTCTCGCGGTTGTCTACTTCCTGGGCCGACAGGAGTCCTTTCCAGACCCGCTTCCCGCACCTCCTCGGGCGTCACCCGCGACGCGCCACCCACCGCACCCAAGATCGACAAGGGGTCGGGGCCCGTCCGAACCGTTCGGACACAACGTTGCAGGTCACAGCGTTGACTCATTCCAACCCTGAGGGGACTAACTAGCTGCAAGACAATCAGCGGAGTTCTTCATGGAGTCGAATCCCGCCCCACAAGACCTAACATAACTCGGAATAGTTTTCAGTCAGATCATCGAGCCAGAATCGGGTCCATTTATCGCACACTTAGATCCCCTGCCTCAAAAACGGGTTCGGAACCCAATGCTGCTCGGTAATATCGGGTGGGCTTACCGGTATGGCATACTCATGACGGCAGCTCGACAGCCGGCAAGTCCCCCGTGACCTGCGGCGAAGCGGCCCCTCGGTTTGTTCAACGCACTGGGCAGACCGGCTGGTCGACGGCCTCTCCGCTCGCATCGGAGGGGCCGTCGCTTCGTTAGGGCAGGCGCAGCAACGACAACGCCCGCCGGGCCACTTGTGCAGCCGGCAGCCCCTATCGGCGTTGCTCAGTGCCTCTTGAATCCGGTCACGCTAAGCTATGGCGGCACAACCGGGGCGCGGAGCCACACCCCGTCTGTCCACTTAGGACGCTCGTCTTTGCAGCCCACTCCAGAGGCGCGCATCCAGCGTCCTTCAGGTGGCTTTCCATCCCCCTTCCAGCAACCTCTCCCAACTTGTTGACTTGTCTGCCAAGTGGCGTCTACCTTGGACCGCAGCTTGGCAGACAAGTTAACAAGTTGGAGGTTGAGCGATGGCTCTGCGAGGCGGCACGCGGTTCGCCGTGCGGTGTGAGGACGTGTTTCCGGCGGGGTGCGCGTTGGTGCCCGAGTCCCTGGGCGAGGTCGAGGACTACGACGAGAAGACCGGCCGGCGTACCCCGGCGAAGGACAAGTTGACTGGCCAGCGGGTGTGGCAGGTCCGGGTGATGGACCTCGACCCGGAGTTGGGAAAGCGGTCGCGGGAGACGACGGTGAAGATCTCCGCTGACTACCAGCCAGTGCCACCGACGGGCGCGCCGTTCGAGGCGGTGGAGTTCGACGGGATGACGGTCACGCCGTACGTGACGAACAACGGTCGAATGGCGTACTCGCTGCGGGCGACCGGGATGCGTGCCCCGGCGGGCGTGGCCGGTAAGGCGGCGGCGTAGCCGCATCGGATGGGGGCGGGGCTGTCAGGTCTTGGCGGACGGCAGCCCCGCCCTCTGTCTCTTCCCCCTGCTCTGTCGAGAGAGGTAGTGACATGTCCAAGCGTATGCCTGCCGTCCTGAGGCGGGCTCAGGCGGCGGCCGTGCGGAGTGCGCGATGATCCGCCGTCCGCGTGGTGAGGTCGTGATGACCACGGCCGGGGATCTGATGGTGATCCGGCCGCGCCGGCTGGAGTTGCCGGTCTGGCTGATCGCGCTCGGCTTGGTGCTGCGGTGGCTGTGCCGGGGCCTGTGGTGGTGCCTGCGGCACCCGGTCACCGTGGGACTGGTCGTGGCCGGGGTGCTGCTATACGGGGAGTTCGGCCGTATCGGACTGATCGTGCCGGTGGTCCTGGCGTCCGCCGTCTCGGCGGTGTGGCGGTGGAAGCACGAGGCGTCCTGGTGGGCGTGGTGCGCTGGTCCCGTCGTCGGCCGGTGCCGTCAGATGTTCGTCTACCGGCGGGCCTGGCGGGAGGCCATGACCCTGTGCGGGCTGACCCGCACGTACGACCACCGGGTCGTTCTGCCTCAGTTGCTGCGGGTGCGGTCGGATCAGGCACTCGACGTGCTGACCATCCGCATGGTGCGCGGGCAGACGCCGGAGGAGTTCCAGAAGGTCACGGCGAACCTCGCGTACGCCTTCGGCCGGCGGCACGCCCGGGTCTACACCGAGCGTCCCGATGAGCCGCCGGTGCGTACCGGTTACTGGGCGATGGTGCTCGGGGCCTTGGACCGGCTGCGGTTCCGGGACCGGCCGTCCGTGGTCTACCTGGTGGTGGTTCGCACGGACGCGCTGCGCACGGTCGTCGAGCCGTTCGACGTGCCGTCGGTGCCGGACTTCACCGCGCTTCCGCTGGCCCGCCGGGAAGACCTGCGGCACTGGCGGCTTCACCTGCTGGCCACGCACGTCCTGATCGGAGGCGCCACCCGCAGCGGCAAGGGCTCGGTGCTGTGGTCGCTGGTGCGGGCGCTCGCTGGCGGGATCGCCTCCGGGCTGGTCCGCCTCTGGGTGATCGATCCCAAGGGCGGAATGGAGTTCGCGATGGGCCGGCCCATGTTCGCCCGGTTCGCCTGCAAGTCGTTCGAGGCAATGGCCGACCTGCTCGACGAGGCCGTGGCGGTGATGCGGGAGCGGCAGACCCGGCTTGCCGGCGCGGTACGGGTGCACACCCCAACCGGGGCTGACCCCCTGGTCGTGGTCGTCATCGACGAAATGGCGGCGCTGACGGCGTACCTCCAGGACGTCGACCTACGTAAGCGGATCGCGTCCTCGCTGGGGCTGCTTCTGTCCCAAGGGGCCGGGGTCGGCGTCCTGGTCGTGGCCGCGTTGCAGGACCCCCGCAAGGAAGTGCTCCCGTTCCGGGACCTGTTCCCGACCCGGATCGCGCTCGGCCTGACTGAGGCCGCCCAGGTCGACCTCGTGTTGGGCGACGGCGCACGCAACCGGGGAGCGCTGGCCGACCAGATGCCGCGCTGGGCCAAGGGTGTCGGGTACGTGATCCTCGATGGCACGCCGGAGCCGGCCCGGGTGCGCTTCTCGTACATCTCCGACGACCACATTCGCGACCTGGCGGCCGAGTATCCGGCGCCGGCCGACGCGGCGGACATCCTCGCCCAGGTCGGCCGGGAAACCGCCGACGAACCGACCCGACCATTGCCCCGGCCGCGTCGTGGACCGCTGCTGCCGGACTCGCTGCTCAACTTCCTCGACCGGGACACCAACGGGGGTGAGCCGCAGTGACCACCCCGGCCGACAGCCGGACCTTCTACCGGCTGCGTGCCCCGAACCCCGACGGCGCGACCAGCACGGCCGTATCCGTCCGCGTCGACCCGGACCGGCCGGACCCGTACCCGGTCTATCTCGCCGTCGGCGGCGGCCGGCGCCGCATGTACCTGACCCCCGACGAGGCGTGGGCGCTGTGGCGCTGCCTCTCCGAAGCGGTGGCCTCCCTCGGCGAACCGCCCGACCACATCCGTACGCGCGTCGCCCCGGCCCGGAGGTAACCGATGTCCCTCAAGCGCTTCTTCCTCGGCACCCACCGCATCAAGCCGCTGCACATCGAACTCGACGGCTCCCCCGACCGGCTCGCCGCCGCCCTGCACGGGCTGGCGCACATGGTCCACCGCCGCCACGACCTCGACGGTCAGCGAATCCGCATCACCCTGACCGTCCGCGACAACGGGAACGATCGATGATCCGCCACCGCGCCGAATCCGCCGTACGCCTGGTGATCCTGCTCGCCATTGGGATCATGGCCGGCGCCGCCGCCTTCACCCACGTTCACGACCTGACTGTGGCTCACGGGCAACCCGACTGGATCGGGTGGGCCAACGCGGTGGCCGTCGAGCTGATGGCGATCTACCTCGGTCTGGAGATTCGTGCCCGCCGCCGTGATGGTCGCCCGGTCGGCCTGGTCGGCGTGCTCCTGGTCGCGTTCGCCCTGCTGTCCCTCGCCGCCCAGGTCGCCGAGGCCGAACCGTCAGTGTGGGGCTGGATTGTCGCCGCCGTGCCGTCGCTGGCCTTCCTCGCCCTGGTGAAGGTCGTCCTGTCCAGCGCACCCGTCACCGTCCCGGCGCCCGAACCGGACCAGCCACAAGGCGACTGGACGTACGAGGTCCCGGAGCAGGTCACCACCGACCCAGAATTGCAGCGGCCCGTTGAGCCGCCCGTGCCAGCTCCGGCCGTTCGCCCGGCCCCGGCCGCGGTGCTGCCCCCGCTCGGCGTCGTCCAGCCCAACCGACCCCAAGTTGTCGGGATCATCCGATGACGGACATACTCGCCGTCGACCGGCTACCGGAACTCGTGCACGACCTCGATCAGTCCGACGATGTGGGCGTTGAACTCGTCCAGATCTTCGGCTGGCACCCAAAGTTCCAGGATGGTGTCACCACCGACCTGTCGCACGGGGTAGCGGTTAAGGAAGTCCGTCCCGATGTGGAAGCGGGTCACGTATCCCACGCCGGAGGCGGGCACGTTCCAGTCTCGGGCGATCATGACCGCGTAGTCCTCGTTGAGGACCGGGTAGAAGATCGGCTGGTCCGGCAGGCGCGGCGGCCACTTTCGCCATCCCGACTCGCGAACGAGGTCGAGTTCTTCCGGGCCGGCCGGGCGCCACAGCACCGTCGTTCCGCCACCGCTGCTCATCTCGACCTCGCCGCTCGGGTTCATGGTGAGCCCGGACAGTACCGGCGAGCCAACGACCGACACCACCCCATTCGGCTTCTGGCGGGGGTGGGCCGATGACGACGCCTACCCTGCCCGGTCTCGCCCCTGCTGCCCCGGCCCCGGCTGCTGCTCCTCGCCGGGGGTCGCGGGCGGCCCGCATGGCACTGCCCCGCTCGGTCGACGTGCTCAAAGAGATCGCGGCCGAGTACGGCGTCTGCGTCCGCCCCCTCGCCATGCGCCGCACCGACCTCGACACCGGCCTGACCGAGATCATCGACCTGCCCTGCGGGGCGACCCGCGAAGACAAGTGCGCGCCGTGCGCCAAGAAGAACCGCCGGCTGCGGCAGGCCCAGATCCGGGAAGGCTGGCACCGCGACGACGAGCCGCTACCCAGCCCGGAACCCGCGACCGAGGAACAGAAGGCGCTGATCCTGTTCCGCGCACACCTGGAGTTCTCTCGCGACGAGGCGGTCCGCGCCGCCCAATGGGACCAGGTCACCGACATCGACGAAGCCATCCGCGAGGTGGAAGAAGCCATCGCGGCGGAGGGCCTGCGCGGGCGCATCGGGCCACCCCACGGCAACGTCGACGAGGACCAGGACGACGAGCCCGGCCGCCGGCGCAAGCGCTCCACCAAACGCCGTCAGGACGCACCCGACCTGCCCCGACGCAAGGTCGAGCGACGCACCGTCGGCCGCACCTACACCGCACCCGACGGCACCACCTACCGGCCGTCGATGTGGCTCACGCTCACCCTCGACTCCTACGGGCCGGTCCGCCCCGACGGCACTCCGGTCAACCCCGACCGGTACGACTACCGCCGCGCCGCATGGGACGCCGTGCATTTCCCGCGGCTACTCGACCGGTTCTGGCAGAACCTGCGCCGCTGCGAAGGCTGGAACGTCCAGTACGCCGGCTGCGTCGAGCCGCAACGCCGACCCGCCCCACACGCCCACTTCGCCATCCGGGGCACCATCGCACGCGACATGCTGCGCACCGTGGCCGCCGCGACCTATCACCAGGTGTGGTGGCCCTCGGTCGACGTCCAGCGGTACACCCTCGACCGGCTCCCCATCTGGGATGAGCAGGCCGCAGGGTGGGTCGACCCGGACACCCGCGAGCCGCTGACCACCTGGACGGAAGCCCTCGACGCCATCGACGACGACCCCGACGCCAAACCCGTGCACGTCGTCCGCTTCGGCACCCAGGTCGACGCCCGCGGCGTCATGCCCGGCACCGAGGACGCCGAGCGGACCATCCGGTACGTCACGAAGTACATCACCAAGCACACCGGCGACTGCCACAAGGCGACCACCGACCGGCAGCGCAAGCACCTCGACCGGCTCTGGCAGCAACTCCAGCTCACCCCCTGCACCGACCGTTGCGCGAACTGGCTGCTCTACGGCGTCCAGCCGAAGAAGGCGCACGCCAAGCTCAAGCCCGGCCGCTGCAAGGGCAAGGTTCACCAACGCGACACCCTAGGCATCGGCGGCCGGCGCATCCTCATCTCCCGCGACTGGTCCGGCAAGACCCTCGCTGACCACAAGCACGACGTACGGGCCTGGGTCCGGGCACTGCTCGGCGCCACCACCGACAGCGCCACGGCCGGCGACGCAGGGCAGCTCGTCGACGACCAGGGCAAGACCGCCGAGCGCGTTCGGCACGCCTGGGAACTCGCCCGGCCCGACGACCCCGACGTGGGACCGCTGTCCCACCGGCTCATGCGCTCGATCAGCGAGCGCGCCCGCTGGCGGACCGAACTACTCGCCGCCAAGGACCGGGCTGCGCAGGGGTCCTCAGATCTTTCGGCAACTCAGCACATGGCACGGCACGACGGGGAGGAAGACGACAGTGGACGAGGTCCTGACGATCGAGCAGGCGGCGGCCCGGATCAACATGAGTGAGCGGTACGTCCGCCGGCTGGTCGCCGAGCGGCGCATCCCGTTCCATAAGCTCGGCCGCAGCGTCCGCATCAAGGCAGTCGACTTGGCGGCGCACGTCGAGTCCGGGCGGGTGGAGCCTCTGACCGCCTCGGGCGTGTGGCGCGACCAGCGGGTTGCGTGATGGCGAACAAGGAAGGTCACCGCCGGTTCGGCAACGTCCGCAAGCTGCCGTCCGGTCGGTATCAAGCCCGGTACCTTGGCCCAGACGGGCAGATGCGCAACGCCCCGGAGACGTTCGCCCGGAAGTCCGACGCGGACCGGTACCTCACCCTCGTCGAGGCGCAGATGGCGCGGCGGGAGTGGGTCGACCCGGAGCGGGCCAAGGTGAAGCTTGGCGACTACGCCCGACGCTGGATCAACCAGCGGCCCAACCTGCGGCCTCGCACGGTGCACCTTTACGGCTGGCTGCTGGACAAGCACATCGTGCCGTACCTCGGCGGGGTGGAGCTGGGTCGGCTGGACACCCCGATGGTCCGCGACTGGCGGGCGAAACTGCTCGGCAACGGGGTCTCGGAGAGCATGGCGGCCAAGGCGTACCGGCTGCTCCGCGCGGTGCTGATGACGGCGGTCAAGGAAGACGAGATCGTAACCCGCAACCCGTGCCAGATACCGGGTGCCGACCAGGAGAAGCCGGCGGAGCGGCCGGTGCTCACGCTCGCCCAGGTCTTCAAGCTGGCCGACACCGTGCCGCCCCGGTACCGCGCCCTGGTCCTCGTCACCACCTTCGGATGCCTGCGCTGGGGGGAGGTCGCCGCGCTGCAACGGCAGGACGTCGACACCGCGGCCGGCACCATCCGGGTACGGCAGGCGTACACCGAACAGCGCGGCGTCGGCCTGGTCCTTGGTCCGCCCAAGTCCCGGGCCAGCCGGCGCACGGTCAGCCTGCCACCGGCCGTCGTCGAGGTCGTCCGTGACCACCTGGCGGCAGAGGTCGACGACAACCCAGATGCGTTCGTCTTCACCACCGAGAGCGGGCGGCCGATCTGGCGTGGCAACCTGAACAAGCTCATCGGCTGGAAGGCGAACGTCGCCCGGATCGGGCAACCGCACCTTCACTTCCACGACCTGCGGCACACCGGGAACACCCTCGCCGCACGGACCGGGGCGAGCATTCGTGACCTGATGGCCCGCATGGGGCATGACTCGCCGCAGGCGGCCCTGATCTACCAGCACGCGACGACGGAAGCGGATCGGGCCATCGCCCAAGCGCTGCACAAGGCGATGCGCGCGGAGCGCAAGCAGGCCAAGAAGTCGACCAGCAAGGGCAAACTCGTAGACAAGGAGGAGAAGAAGCGCAAGAAGCGCGGCGACAAGTGAGGTCAGGTGGTCGACGGCTCCACCCACGGCCCGGATCGCATCTCGATCGGCTCGTAGGCTGTGGCCTGGTCGACGATCTCAGATGCCGTCAGCTCGGGGACCGAGAAGATCAGGTCGGCGATATCCGGGCAGACAAGGCCGCGTTCCAGTTGATCCAGCAGGCTGTTCAGCTCAGCGTCGTCCATGTAATCGAGGCTCATGATCCGCTCAACGAGGACGATCGCCTCGTCCCGGGTCAGCTTCGCGGGCAGGCCGCTCACCTCCCACCGGAGCTAATGGCACGCTAATGGCACGCCGTGTAGTCACTGATCCTTGCAACATCGAAGGCCCCGACCGGGACGAACGTCCTGGCCAGGGCCTTCACGCTGGAGCGGGTGACGGGAATCGAACCCGCACTGTCAGCTTGGGAAGCTGATGTTCTGCCATTGAACTACACCCGCAGGCGGCACCACTGTACCTGAGTCGTCACGCCGGTGCACCCAGGTACCCCCTCCGGCGCCGCGCCACGTCGCCCGCAGGACGCGAGAGTGGCTCGCGGCCACCGGCGCAGGAGGTGGCCGCCCGGCAAGCCGGCATGATCCGTTCGCGCTGCGGCCTGCCGGCCGGTACACCCGAAGACCGGCGTCGGCGGGCCGTCGGCGGCGTGGATCGTTACCGAGAAGCACCGTTTCATCGCCAATTGTCGATCGGATACGACGCCGGCCAGGAAAAAGTTTCATCGCGGCAACATATGGCCGTTCTCAAATCCGTCGATCGGTTGTAACGTCTGGCCAACGTTCTCAGCCACGGCGTGACATACCCCCTGTCGCGCCGCCAGAAAGAGGTGGGCCCATGGGACTCCGTCCCAACCTGCTGACCCGGCGTACGGCCGGCGTCGCGACGACGACCCTCGCGTTGCTGCTCAGCACCGCCGCGGTGGGCGTCGTCCCGGCCGCGTCGGCCTTCTCCGCCGCCCCGAGCGAGGTCTGCGTCGAGCCGGCCGACGTCCACTCGGACTCCCGCGTGAAGGCGGGTGCCGCGACCAGGCACGAGCCGAACGAGCTGACCCTGGCGGAAACCCGCGAGCGCGAGGCCGACCTGGCCGCCGCCCTGCGCGAGCGGGCCCGGTTCCGCACCGGCGCCGGCGCCTCCACCATGGCCACCGTCACCATCCCCGTCGTCGTGCACGTGATCCAGCGGGACGCCACCCGGGCCGGCGGCAACATCCCGGACTCGATGATCACGTCACAGATCAACGTGCTGAACCAGTCCTACAGCGGGGCGACCGGCGGGGCGCCCACCGCGTTCAGCTTCCAGCTCCAGAAGATCAACCGGGTGACCAACCCGGCGTGGTACCCGATCGTGCAGGGCTCCTCGGCCGAGCGGTCGATGAAGACCTCGCTGCGCGAGGGCGGCAAGAACACGCTCAACGTCTACCTGGGCGAGCTGAGCAACGACCTGCTCGGTTGGGCGACCTTCCCGACCCGGAAGCTGAACAGCATGGACGGCGTCGTCGTGCTGAGCGAGTCGCTGCCGGGCGGCACGGCCGCCAACTACAACCAGGGCGACACGGGCACCCACGAGGTCGGCCACTGGCTGAACCTCTACCACACCTTCCAGGGCGGCTGCTCCGGCTCGGGTGACAGCGTCAGCGACACCGCGCCCGAGGCCTCGCCGGCGTTCGAGTGCCCGACCGGCCGGGACACCTGCACCGCCCCGGGCGTCGACCCGATCACCAACTTCATGGACTACACCTACGACTCCTGCATGCACCAGTTCACCGCCGGGCAGGCCAGCCGCATGCTGACCGCCTGGAACGCGTACCGCGCGGCGTAGTTCCCCCGCACGACAGGCGAGCACCGGTGCCGGCCCCCGCTCGACGGGGCCGGCACCGTCGTCTTCGGGCGGGGTGGGGCGGTGTGGCGCCCCGGACGGGGACGGCCCGGGGCGCCACACCGCGTCTCAGGCGGCCGGGCGGGCGGCGAGGCTGTCGCCGCTCACCGGCCGCGTCGCGGGTGCCGCCGCGACGCCGGGGGCGGTCGCCCGGGGGTCGAGCCAGACCTGGACGGCGGGCCGCCCGTGCCCCTCGCCCGCGCCGCCCACGCCGCCCGGCTCACGGCGGGCGAGCATCGCCACGTCGACGGTGAACTCGAACAGCCGCCAGTCGACCTGCGGCGCGGCCCGGTGGCTGCGGGCCAGCCGGGCCACCCGGGCCGGGTCGGTCACCGGCCGGGCGTGGCCGGCGACGTAGGCCTCGTCGTCGCTCTCCTCCGGCGGGAAGGAGTGCAGGGCGTAGCGGCCGTCGCGCTCCAGGTCGCGCCGCTTCGGCGAGTCGACCACGAAGCAGAAGAGGCCCTCGTCGGTGATCACCGGGGAGACCGGATGGACGCGGGGCCCACCATCGGCGCGGACGGTGGCCAGATAGCCGAAGCCCGGCCCGTACTGCTGCATGAGAACGCGGATCCCGTCGGCGAGGCGGGGCTCGTCGGCGGCGAATTCGGACCAGGAAGCCATGCCGACATTCTATCGAACACGTGTACGAACAGGTAGTCCGACACGCAGGTCACGCACATCGCTCGCTATGGTGTTCCGATGCTGCTCTCCGACCGCGACCTGGTCTCCGAGATCAAGGCGGGCACGCTCGCGCTGGAGCCGTTCGAGCCCACGCTGGTGCAGCCGTCCAGCATCGACGTACGCCTCGACAAGCTCTTCCGGGTCTTCAACAACCATCTCTACACCCACATCGATCCGGCGATGCAGCAGGACGACCTGACGTCGATGGTCGAGGTGCCCGAGGGCGAGCCGTTCGTGCTGCACCCGGGCGAGTTCGTGCTCGCCTCGACGCTGGAGGTGATCTCGCTCGGCGACCAGCTCGCCGGGCGGCTGGAGGGCAAGTCGAGCCTGGGTCGGCTCGGCCTGCTCACCCACTCCACCGCGGGCTTCATCGACCCGGGCTTCTCCGGCCACGTGACGCTGGAACTGTCCAACGTGGCCAACCTGCCCATCACCCTCTGGCCGGGCATGAAGATCGGCCAGCTCTGCATCTTCCGGCTCTCGTCGCCGGCCGAGCACCCGTACGGCTCGGCGGTCTACGGCTCGCGCTACCAGGGGCAGCGGGGCCCGACCCCGAGCCGCTCCTGGCAGCACTGGCGCACCTGGCCGACCCGCTGACGACCGCTTCGCGGGTGCCAGAAGGGGCCCTCTCCTCGACGACATGCGTCAGGAAGGGCCCCTCCGCACACCTCAGCCGGGGCGGCCGTAGCTGTGGATCGGTCCGTCGTCGACCTTCTTCATCCTGACCGGCACCCCGGCCCGGGAGGCGTGCACCACCCAGCCCCCGCCGACGTACATGCCGACGTGGTGCAGGTCGCTGTAGTAGAAGACCAGGTCGCCAGGGCGCAGCTCGCCCCGGCTGACGGTCGCGGTGACCCGGCGCTGCTGCGCAGCGTTGTGCGGCAGCGACACCCCCGCCTTCGCCCAGGCGGCGAGCATCAGGCCCGAGCAGTCGTACGAATTCGGGCCCTCGGCGCCCCAGACGTAGGGCTTGCCGATCTGCGCGCAGGCGAACTTGACGGCGGTGCCGGCCCCGCCACCGGGATAGCTGGCCGGGCAGGGGGCGGGACGCAGCGGGCCGCCCCCACCGCTGCCGTAGATCCGCAGCCGCAGCTTCTGCAGCCGGTCGATCTCGGCGTTGATCTGCTTCTTCTTCGCCGCGAGCTGGGCCTCGGTCCGGCCGAGCTGGACGACCATCTCGTCCAACGGCGCCTTCTTCGCGGCCAGCCGGTCGCGCAACTCCGCGACCTGCCGCACGTCCTGCTGCTGGTGCTGGGCGAACCGGTCGAGCAGTTCGAGCTGGCCGACCATCTGGTCGGGCGAGCGGCTGCCCAGCAGGGCGTTGACGGCGGAGACGTTCTCACCCTTGTAGGCGCGGACGGCCAGCGCGCTGACCTTCTCCATCGCCTGGTCGACCTGCTCCTCCAGCGGCTTGATCTGCCTGGCGAGCGCGTCGGCCTGCCTGCGCTTGGCGGCCAGGTCCTGGCGGGTGGCGTTGTGCCGTTCGATGATCGGTTCGAGCTTGTTCCAGTCCTCGTCGATCTGGCGCTCGATCTCGGCGACCGTCGGTTCGGCGTGGGCCGCCGTGGCGCCGCCGGTCAGGACGACGGCGAACGCGGCCAGGGCGGCGAGGGCGGTGGTGCAGCGGTACCAGCGTGGGCGCGGCGCAGCCGTCGTGGGGTCGGCGAGGGCCGACCGTGCCGACGGTGGCCGCGGGGCATGGTGTGCCACCGGGCTCCGTACTCCTTCTTCCCGTACCGCCTACCGGGTTAGCTGACGGGTTCGGGCGGGAAGGGGACGCCCTACCGCAGAGGCTGCGGATTCACCCCGGGGGTACCTGGGTCCCCGGCTCGCTCGGGAGCGACTCGGCGGTGTCGGACCGTTACCGCCCCGGTTGGGCGGACTGTCGCCGGCCGACGAATGACCAGAGTAGAGACGGCCGTTATCAATCCGCAACCCATCGAGCCGTGACACACCGTATTCACATGGGCCGGGGAGACCCGCAACCCCGGCGACGAAGATTTCCTTCCTTTTGAAGTGACGGATGGAAAGGTATTGACCAGAGGTGCCGACCGGGGCGAAGGTGACCCCACATTCGCCCGTCCGACCTGGGGGTCTGATGCACCTGACAGCGACATCGAGGAGCAGACGCGTCCTGCTGGCCGCCGCGGTCGCGGCCGCCCTGGCGGCGACGCCGCTCACCGCAGCCGGATCCGCCGCCGCCGCGCCGACGACCGACCGGCAGCAGCAGTACGCGGCCGCCGCGGCCGAGTACGGCGTGCCGGAGAGCGTCCTGCTCGGAGTCTCCTACCTGCAGTCCCGCTGGGACACCAACGCCGGAACGCCGAGCACCAGCGGCGGCTTCGGACCCATGCACCTCACCGACGCGGAGTACGTCGCCTCCCTGCCCGGGGGCACCCACCACGACGAGGGCACCGAGGACCCGCGCGGCGACGACTCCCGCCCGTCCCTGGCCGAGGCGCACGAGCCGCCGGCCGATCCGCCCCCCGCCGAGGCCGCGCTGCGGACGCTCGACGCCGCCGCCGCACTGACCGGCGCCAGCGAGGAGACGCTGCGCACGGACGTCGCGGCGAACATCCGGGGCGGCGCGGCGCTGCTGGCCGCGTACCAGAAGGAGATCGGCGCCCCGGTCGGCGCCGGCACCGACCCGGCGGCCTGGTACGGCGCGGTGGCCCGCTACTCCGGCGCGGACAGCGCCGACGCGGCGGCGGCCTTCGCCGACGAGGTCTACGGCACCATCAGCGCCGGCGACAGCCGGCTGACCGACGACGGGCAGCGGGTGACCCTGGCCGCCCGCGCGGTCCAGCCCGAGCGCTCCTGGCTGGACCGGCTGGGCCTGCGCAAGCTCGCCCGGCCCGACGGGCTGGAGTGCCCGGACACCATCTCCTGCGAGTGGATCCCGGCGCCCTACCAGAAGTACGGCCCCGGCGCGGGCGACTACGGCAACCACGACCTCTCCGACCGGCCGGCCCGGCAGAAGATCGAGTACATCGTCATCCACGACACCGAGGGCTACTTCGGGCCCAGCGTCAACCTGGTCAAGGACCCGAGGCGGGTGGGCTGGCACTACACCCTGCGCTCGGTGGACGGCCACATCGCCCAGCACATCAAGACCAAGGACGTCGGCTGGCACGCCGGCAACTGGTACGTGAACGCCAAGTCCATCGGCCTGGAGCACGAGGGCTTCGCCGGACACGGCACCTGGTACACCGAGGCGATGTACCGCACCTCCGCCAAGCTGGTCCGCCACCTGGCGGCGCAGTACGACATCCCGCTGGACCGGCAGCACATCATCGGGCACGACAACGTCCCCGGCACCGTCGCCTCGACCGTGCGCGGCATGCACTGGGACCCGGGTCCGTACTGGAACTGGTCGCACTACTTCGACCTGCTCAAGGCGCCGTTCAAGTCGACCGCCACGCCGCGGACCGGGCTGGTCACCATCGACCCGGACTTCGCCACCAACCAGCCGCAGTTCACCGGCTGCAACCGGCAGCCCCCGGGCGTGCCGAACCCGCCCCCGCCGACGGCCCCCTGCCCGCTGCGCGGCTCGTCCGCGGTGGTCCTGCACAGCGCGCCGAGCCACGACGCGCCGCTGGTCAACGACATCGCGCTGCGGCCCGACGGCACCCCGAACACCATGTACATCTCGGACCACGGCGCCCGTGCCTCGGCGGGGCAGACGTACGCCCTGGCCGGGGTGCAGGGGGACTGGACCGCTATCTGGTACCTCGGCCAGAAGGCGTGGTTCCACAACCCCGCCTCGAAGCCGACCGCGAAGTGGTCCGTCGGTTTCGTGGTGACCCCCAAGGCCGGCAAGGCCACCATCCCGGTGTACGGCCGGGCGTACCCGGAGCAGGCGGCCTACCCGGCCGGCGTGCCGTACCAGCCGATCTCGCCGCTGCAGTACACCCTCTCGGCCGGCCAGCGGTACGCCGTCGGCACCGTGCTCCCCGGCGAGTACTACCGGGCCACCACGTTCGACGGCTCCGCTCCCGGTGACTGGACGGTGATCCGCGGCGACAACAAGTACGTGCAGATCCAGTTCGGCCACCGGGTCATGTACGTCAACCTGGACGACGTGAACCTGCTGCCCTCCCCGCTGGGCGCGCCCAGCTGACCCACCGCTCGCCCGGGCCGGCGCAGGCCGGCCCGGGCAGACGAGGGCCCCCGGTCGACTCGACCGGGGGCCCTCGTCGTTCGGCGGCGCCGGGGGATCAGCCGGGCCTGCGGAACCCGGCCACCGGCATGGTGTTGATGCTGGAGACGTTGACCGGCTTGCCGGCCCGGGGCGCGTGCACCATCTTGTCGTTGCCGAGGTAGAGGCCGACGTGGTGCAGGTCGCTGAAGAAGAAGACCAGGTCACCCGGGCGCGCCTCGGAGCGCGGGATGGCCTTGCCCTCGTTCCACTGTGCGCCGGTGAAGTGCGTCAGGTGGATGCCCGCCGCCTTGTAGGCGTACTGGGTCAGGCCGGAGCAGTCGAACGAGTTCGGGCCGGTGGCCCCCCACACGTACGGGTCGCCGACCTGGGCGCAGGCGGTCCTGATCGCGGTCCGGGCCGCATCGCTGACCACCCCGTTGATGGTCGGGCACTTCTCCGTCTTGACCGTGGTCACGGGCAGCGACGCCTCGAGCTTCTTGATGTCGGCGTCGATCTGCTTCTTCTTCGCCGCCAGGTCGTTCTGCTGCTTGGTCTGCGCGACGATCAGCGCGTCGAGCTTCTTCTTCTCCGCGTCGTACTTGTCGCGGACCTTGGTCACGCCTTCGAGCTGCCTGCGCTCGTTCGCGGCCAGCCGGTCCAGGAGCGTCAGCTGCTCGGTGAGCGTGTCCGGCTTGGCGCTCACCAGCAGCGCGCCGATCTCCTGGGACGGGCCGGAGATGTAGTAACGGGAGGCGAGGTCACCGACCCGGTCCATTGCCAGCTCGGTCTCCAGCGCCAACGGCTGGATCTTCTTCTGCAGGTCCGCCGACTTCTTGCGGTTCACCTTCAGTTGCGCCCGCACCTTGTTGTACTGCTCGATGGTGGGCTCCAGCTGCTCCCACTTCTTGTCGATCGCCGCCTCGATCTCGTCGACCGAGGGCTCGGCGTACGCGGGCGCGGCGAGCACGCCGGCGCCGACGATCGCGGCGGCGACCAGGGTGAGCAGACGGTGGGCGGCCCGGCGCAGGCCACCCGGACGAGCAGACCGTCCCGGTGCGTGACGATGAGGGGGCATGGTTGCCACCGGCACCGACTCCTTTTGCAACCCGACCGCCGGGCGCCTCGCGTGCGGGAAGAGAGGCGAGACAGACGACCCACAGCGGCCGGTGCCCAACCTTAGGGAAGGCGGGGAACGGAATCAAGGCGACCATCGTTCACATCACGCCTGCGCAACCGCTTGCGTACCAAGGGTGTCGGCCCGACGGCCGACGATCGCGGTCAATACGTCGTCCAACGTCACCACGCCGAGCGGCCGGCGTCCGTCGCTGACCAGCACCATGTGCCGTCGCTCGCGACGCATCGACAGCAGCAGGTCGGCGAGCGTCCGGTCCGGCGGCACCACCGCCAGCGGCCGGTAGACCGCCGCCGGGACGGGGGCGCGCCGGCTCACCCCGGCGTACCCGAGCACGTCCTTGACGTGCACGAAGCCGAGCACCCGGCGGGTGGACCGCTGCACCACCGGGAAGCGGGACCGGCCCGTCCGGGTGGCCAGCACCTCCAGCGAGGCCGGCGAGACGTCCTCGGCGACGGTGGTCACCGTCGACCAGGGTTGCAGGGCGTCGGCGGCGGTCCGGCTGTGCAGGGCGAGCGCACCCGTGATCCGGGCGTGCTCCTCGGCGTCGAGCAGCCCCTCCGTACGCGCCTGCGACACCAGCCCGGCCAACTCCTCGGCGGTGAACACCGTCTTCACCGCCTCCGTGGCCTCGATCCGCCACAATCCCAGCACCCGGCGGGCCGCCCACTTCATCGCCAGCAACAGCGGCTTGGTGGCCAGGCAGAACGCCAGCATCGCCGGCCCCAGCCAGAGTGCCGACGGCTCCGGCCCGGCCAGCGTGATGTTCTTCGGCACCATCTCGCCGACCACCGTGTGCAGGAACACCACGACGCCGAGGGCGAGCACGAACGCCACCGCGTGGACCGCCCGGTCGGGCAGCCCGACGGCGTGGAACGCCGGCTCCAGCAGGTGCGCCAGGGCCGGCTCGGCGATCGCGCCGAGCCCCAGCGAGCAGATGGTGATGCCGAGCTGCGCCCCGGCGATCATCAGGGGGATCTGGTTCATCGCCGAGAGCGCCCAGCGGGCCCGCTTCGAGGTGGCCGCCAACGGCTCCACCACCGTACGGCGGGACGCGATCAGCGCGAACTCGCTGCCCACGAAGAACGCGTTGCCCAGCAGCAGCGCCACCGTGACCAGCAACTCAGGCATCGTCGCCCGGCTCCTCGGGGCGGACCACCCGGACCTGCTCGATCCGGTGCCGCTCCACCTCGACGACGGTGAACTCGTAGCCGGACTCGTCGACCGTCTCCCCGGCCACCGGGATGTGTCCCAGCCGGGCCATCAGGAAGCCGGCGAGCGTCTCGTACGGCCCCTCCGGCAGCCGGAAGCCGGTCTGCTCGGCCAGCTCGTCGGAGCGCAGCACGCCGTCGACGAGGACCGTCCGCTCCCCGCCCGGCACGGTCAGCTCGACCGGGCCGGCGTCGTCCACCGCGTCCGGGTCGAACTCGTCGGCGATCTCGCCGACCAGCTCCTCCACCAGGTCCTCGGTGGTGACCACCCCGTCCGTGCCGCCGTACTCGTCGACGACGATGGCGAGGTCCGCGCCGGCCGCCCGGAGCGCCGCGAGCACCCCGTCGAGGTCCAGGCTCTCCGGCACGTACACCGGCTCGCGCGCCACCGAACCGACGGTGGTGTGTTCCCGGCGGGCCGGCGGCACGCCCAGCGCGTCGGGCACCCCGGCGACGCCGGTCACCAGGTCGAGGGTCTCCTCGTACACCGGGAACCGGGTCCGCCCGGTCTGCCGGGACAGCGCCAGCAGCTCGGCCACGGTGGCCGTGGCCCGCAGCGCGACGACGTCCACCCGCGGGGTCATCGCCTCGGCGGCCCGCTTGTCGCCGAAGCGGATGGTCCGGCGCAGCAGCATCGCGGTGTCCGGCGGCAACGCCCCGGCCCGGGCCGAGATGGCCGCCAGCAGCCCCAGTTCCTCCGGCGAGCGGGCGCTGGCCAGCTCCTCCTGCGGCTCGACCCCCAGCAGCCGGACCAGGCGGTTCGCCGAGTCGTTCAGCGCCCGGATCAGCCAGCCGAAGGCGCGGGAGAAGCCGCGCATCGGGCCGGCGGTGGCGAGCGCGGTGGGCATCGGCCGGGCCAGCGCGAGGTTCTTCGGCACCAGCTCGCCGAAGAGCATGGAGAGCAGGGTGGCCAGGGCCAGGGCGAGGAAGGGCGTGAACCGGCCGGCGGCGTCCCCGGCGACCGGGCGCAGCAGCGGGGTGAACAGCCGGGCCAGGGCGGGCTCGGCCAGGTAGCCGGTGAGCAGGGCGGTGAGGGTGATGCCGAGTTGCGCCCCGGAGAGCTGGAAGGAGAGTTCGCGCAGTGCGCGGCGTACCGTCGTGGCCCGGCCGTCGCCCGCGGTGGCCCGCCGCTCGATCTCCGGCCGGTCCACGGTGACCAGGGCGAATTCGGCCGCGACGAAGAACGCGTTGCCGCCGGTCAGCAACACGAAGCCGACCAGGGGCAGCAGCGTGGTCAGCAACAGGCCGTCGATGCTCGCCTCACCTCGGCGCGATTCTCGCACGCGACGGCGGCCGGGGCACGGGCGCGAATCCGGGCGGTTTCGCCCGCTCCGGCTACCGTCGGGCCATGCCCCCACTCACCCTCGCACACGAGCTGGCCCTGCTCGGCTACGACGACGCCGGCGTCAACCGGCTCGGCCGGCCGGCGCTGGACTACGGGCTGGCCGGCGCCCTGCTGCTGGAGCTGGCGCTCGCCGGTCGGATCGAGGTCGCCGACGGCCGGCTGGTGGTGACGGACCCGACGCCCGTCGGGCAGCGGCAGCTCGACGACGCGCTGGCCCGGATCAGCGCCGACGGGAAGCGCCGGCCACCGAAGGACTGGATCGGTCGGCTCGCCAAGGACCTGCCCGAGCAGGTGCTGGACGGGCTGGTGACCGCGGGCGTGCTCCACCGTGAGTCGGACCGGGTGCTGTGGGTCTTCCCGCGTACCCGCTATCCGTCGCCGGCGGGCGCGGAGCCGGAGGTGGAGGCACGGGCGCGGCAGCGGATGGTCGCCGCCGTGGCCGCGGACGGTCCGGTGGACGGGCGGACCGCCGCGCTGATCGGCCTCGCCAAGGCCCTCGGCCTCGACCGCAGGCTCTTCGCGGGGCTGCCGAAACCGCAGGTCGAGCGGCGGCTGGTCGAGATCGCCGCCGCCGGCTGGGCGTCCGAGGCGACGAGGAAGGCGATCGAGCAGACCCAGGCGGCCGTGCTGCTGGCGACGACCACGGCCGCGACCGCCGCCATCGTGACCACCGCCGTCTCCTGAACGACGACGGCGGTGGCACCGCGAGGTGCCACCGCCGTCGGGCGTTCCAGGGGTACGCGTCAGCCGGCGACCGGCGCCGTCTCCTTCTCGCCCGGCGCCTGCTCGGGCTTCACCGAGCGGAGCAGCACGCTGGCCACGTCGACGACCTCGACCTGCTCGCCGGCGCCCTTGCCGTTCACCCCGTCGTTGAGCATGGTCGAGCAGAACGGGCAGCCGACGGCGACCGTCTTCGCCCCGGTGGACATGGCCTCCTCGACCCGGTCCACGTTGATCCGCTTGCCGATCTTCTCCTCCATCCACATCCGGGCGCCGCCGGCGCCGCAGCAGAAGGAGCGCTCGCTGTTGCGCGGCATCTCGGTGAGCTCGCCGGCGATGGCGGTGCCCAGCACCTCGCGCGGCGGGGCGAAGACCCGGTTGTGCCGGCCCAGGTAGCAGGGGTCGTGGTAGGTGACGCCGCCGTCGACCGGCTGCACCGGGGTGAGCCTGCCGGTGGCGACCAGGTGGGCCAGGAGCTGGGTGTGGTGCACCACCTCGAACTCGCCGCCGAGCTGGCCGTACTCGTTGCCGAGGGTGTTGAAACAGTGCGGGCAGGTGGCGACGATCTTGCGCTTGCTCTTCTCCCGGCCCTCGAACGCCTCGTTGAGCGTCTCGACGTTCTGCTGGGCGAGCATCTGGAAGACGAACTCGTTGCCGATCCGGCGCGCCGGGTCGCCGGAGCAGGTCTCGCCCTCGCCGAGGATCGCGAACTTCACGCCCGCCTCGTTGAGCAGCGTGGCGACCGCCCGGGTGGTCTTCTTGGCCCGGTCCTCGAACGCGCCGGCGCAGCCGACCCAGAAGAGGTACTCGAAGTCGTCGACCTCGCCCACCCGCGGCACCTCGAAGTCCAGGCCCTTGGTCCAGTCCTCGCGGGTGTTCTGCGGGGCGCCCCACGGGTTGCCCTTGTTCTCCAGGTTGCGCAGCATCACGCCGGCCTCCGACGGGAAGCTCGACTCGATGAGCACCTGGTAGCGGCGCATGTCGACGATGTGGTCGACGTGCTCGATGTCGACCGGGCACTGCTCGACGCAGGCGCCGCAGGTGGTGCAGGACCAGAGTACGTCCGGGTCGATGACGCCGCCCTCCTCGGCCGTGCCGATCAGCGGCTTGTCGCCCTCGGCCAGGGCCAGCACGTCGACGTGCGCGAGCTGGGCGGGGGTGGCCTTCTCCTCGCCGGTCAGGTCCTTGCCGCCGCCGGCGAGCAGGTACGGCGCCTTGGCGTACGCGTGGTCGCGCAGGCTCAGCACCAGCAGCTTCGGCGACAGCGGCTTGCCGGTGTTCCAGGCCGGGCACTGCGACTGGCAGCGGCCGCACTCGGTGCAGGTGCTGAAGTCCAGCAGACCCTTCCAGCTGAACTGCTCGACCTGGGCGACGCCGAACTGGTCCTTCTCCGGGTCGGCCTCCTCGAAGTCGAGCGGCTTGCCCTGGCTCGTCATCGGGCGGAGCGCGCCGAGGCCGGAGCCGGCCCGGCCCGGGTCGCGCTTGAAGAAGATGTTCGGGAACGCCAGGAAGCGGTGCCAGGCGACACCCATGGTGACGTTCAGCGAGATGACGATGAGCCAGGTCATCGAGATTACGATCTTGATGAGCGCGGCGACGCTGACGCCCGCGTCCCAGTTCGGCAGCGCCGCGCCGACCGCGTGGCTGAGCGGGGTGGCCCAGACCGGGTACTCGAAGTGGTCGGTGGCGACCTTGAAGCCCCGGATCACGAAGCCGAAGATCAGGACCAGCAGCACGACCCACTCGACGAAGTAGCCCTGCCACATGGTGGAGCCGGTGAACCGGGAGCGGCCGCCCGGCCGGGTCGGTCGGTTCCGCAGCCGGACCGCCATCAGCACCAGGATGCCGACGATGCCCAGGATGCCGATCAGCTCGGTCACCGCGTTGAAGAACGTCCAGGCGCCCACCAGGGGCAGCTCGCCGGTCGGGGAGACGACCTCGAAGTACGCCTCCAGCACCAGCAGCGACAGCACGATGAAGCCGACCATCACGAACCAGTGCGCCGCACCCACCACGCTCCAGCGGAGCATCCGGGTGTGGCCGGCGGTCTCCGCCAGCATGGTCTTCGTGCGGGTGCCCTTGTCGCCGAACCGGGTCGGGTCGGGCTGACCCAGCCGGATGACGGCCACCATCTTCATGACCGCGCGTACCGCAAGCCACACCGCCACGGCGGTGATGGCGAACGCGAGGATCGTGGTGACGATCTGGACGCTGCCCATCGAGTTGGCCTCCCGGTCTGCTGCCTGTCGAGCGGCTCGGCGACCGGGGCCGGCTCAGGGGGCGGTCGGCGAGCCGCCGTCACCGCACCCTCGACCGGACCGGTCGATGACCTCGCTCCGCTCGGTCATGCAATGCAGCCTACGCGCAAGGTTACCCAGCGGTAACGTGAGTCATCTCGCACTCCGGCCACGCCGCCCTGCGCACACGATAGGTGGCCCGGCCCGAAACCGCCCGGCAGGGGCTCCGCCGAGTGACCTGCCCCCTCCGGGTACCGCCCGGAAGGCCCCGACCGTGCCGGCCGGGCCCCGGCAGGCCGGATCGTCGGCCTGTGGAGGCCGCACGGCGGCGCGGGCCCACGACGGCTGGAGCGCACGACGATCGGGCCGCACCGCGACACGACACGGCGGCTCGGCCGCACGACGGCACGGCACCGCGGCACGGGCCGCATGCGCCCGGTGGTGCCGGGCGGAGGCGCTCAGCGCCAGCGGGAGAGCAGGATCAGGGAGGCGACCATCGCGCCGAAGCCCACCGCGAGGTTCCAGTAACCCCACGACATGACCGGGTACTCCTGCTCGGAGAGGTAGTAGACCACCAGCCACCCGATGCCGAAGACGATGAGGGCGACCGCCGAGATCGGCAGCCACACCGGGCTAGGCTTGCGCGTCGCCGCCGTCGCCGTCGGACGGACGTCCGTCGGCGGGGTGTACACCTTCTTCTTGCGGACCTGAGACTTGGGCACGACGCTCTCCAGAGGGGGTGACGACCTCGTCCGGCCTGACAACCGGGCGCGGGGGCGACGGTCCATGGCCAATAATGTTCGACAGCTAGCGTAGTCCCGAAGACCCGTCCAAGCCACGAATGGGGTCAGGCCGGTGCTCGGAGTGACCGAAAAAGGCGGGACTGTTCGGGTCGCCGCACCGGCCCGCGCCTCGGCGGGCTGAACCAGACGACGGGGAAGGAACGCTCGGTGGAGTACACATCCGGCGCGGCCTCCTGGCAGAAGGTGCTCCGGCGGGCGGTCGCCGGCCTCCTGCCACGGCGACCACGGCAGCGACGACCGGGCTGGTCGATCGGGGTGCCGCTGATCGCCGCCGCGGCCGGGCTGCTCTTCACCACCACGGCCACCACCGCCGGCGGCACCGCCCTGCGCGAGGACCGGCGTCCCCAGCTCAACCAGCTGATCGAGGACCGCCGCGCGGAGGTGGCGGCCAGCGAGCAGCGCGCCGCCGCGCTGCGCGGGGAGGTCGAGGACCGCACCACGGCGCTGGCCAGCTCGGACGGCCCGATCAAGGAGCAGCAGGACCGGGCGGCCGCCAGCCGCGAGGCCGCCGGGTTCACCGCGCTCGCCGGCCCCGGAGTCACGGTGGAACTCAACGACGCGCCGCGCCGCAACGACGGAACCCTGCCCGCCGGGGCCACCAACGACGACCTGGTCGTCCACCAGGGGGACGTGCAGGCGGTGGTGAACGCGCTCTGGGCGGGTGGCGCCGAGGCCATGTCCATCATGAACGTCCGCGTGCTGTCGACCAGCGCGGTACGCTGCGTGGGTAACACCCTGCTGCTGCACGGCCGGGTGTACTCCCCACCATTCAAGATCGTAGCAATCGGCGACCCCGCCACCCTCCAGCGGGCCCTCGCCGACTCCGAGGGAGTCCGGTTGTTCAGGGACCTGGTCGACGACTACAAGCTCGGCTACAAGGAGACCGTCTCCACGGTGACCGTGCCGGCGTTCGAGGATTCGACCACCCTCAGGTCGGCGACGGTGCCCCGGTGAGCGGCGTGCCCGACGACTGGCCGGAGGAGCGCGACGGCCGCCACCGCGACCAGGGTGACGGCCCCACGGCGTTCCTGCCCAAGGTCGACCGCCCCGCCCCGACCCGGCCCGCCCCGGCCGGAGCCTGGCCGGATCCGGCCCTGCCGCCCCGCTCGCCGGCCTCGCGGTCGCACGGCCCCGGCCCGACGGCCGACGAC